>JAQUTS010000076.1 GCA_028694275.1 Candidatus Gastranaerophilales bacterium | reverse complement strand
TATTATTTATAATGATATAAAGGCCGATAATTTGAAGGCCAATGGTGATAATTTAAAAACCATTGACTCAGGAGAGTCTTCATATGTTGATGTGTTGCGCCCGGGGTGTTCTGAATATCATTTCAGGCTACCTAATAATTGTGGTTTAGATCTTTCTACATTTTTGGCAGGTTTGAATTTGGACAAAATTAACGGATAGAAATATTTTTTTCGCGAAGATATTTTTTCAGTTCAGGTACAGGTAACAGATCAAAGTGAAAAATCGATGCTGCTAAAGCTGCATCAGCTGAGGCATATTCAAAAACATCGCAAAAATGCTCAGGCTTATCACCTGCTCCACCTGATGCGATAACAGGTATATTGACATTTTCTGATACGAGTTTTGTCATAGCAATATCAAATCCTGCTTGGGTTCCATCCGCATCCATTGATGTAAGAAGTATTTCTCCCGCGCCGAGTGCTTCGATTTTTTTAGCCCAATCAAGGAGCTTTATGCCTGTGTTTTTTTGACCTGCATTTATAAAAACATAAAAATCATCATCAATTTTTTTGGCATCAATTGCAATTACAATACATTGTGAGCCGAATTCTTCTGAGGCTTCTTTGATGATATCAGGGTTTTTGACCGCGGCAGAATTTAGCGCAACCTTATCTGCTCCTGCTCTTAGAAGAGCCTTGATATCATTTACTGTTTTGACACCGCCACCTACAGTAAAAGGGATAAAAACTTGCTTGGCGACATTTTCAACCATTTGGATTGTTGTTTTGCGTCCTTCATTTGTAGCGGTAATGTCCAAAAAAACCAATTCATCCGCACCTTCATCAGAGTATTTTTTGGCAAGGCTGATGGGGTCTCCTGCATATTTCAGGTTTTCAAAATTGACACCTTTTACAGTCTGACCGTCTTTTATATCAAGGCATGGTATGATTCTTTTTGCCAGCATTGTTTTTTCCTTTTTGTTTTTATTTTAGCATGAAAATTTACTTAAAAAGCCCCTTATCTTTGGGATTTGGGGCTTTAAATATTAGATGTTTATTATTGTTAGTTTATTGAAAGCTTCTTCTACATTATCAAAAGCTTTAATTTGTGTCGGGTCATCAAAATCCAAATAGGAGCTTGTTATATCAAGCTTTTTGTCTCCTTTTTTATTTTCAAGATGAAGCAACCCTTTACCGTTATTGTCATTTTTTGTTTTTAAAACCACTTTATCCCCGGCTGTGGATTCAAATTGGTAGATATTGTCTTTTGCGCTTTTGAATTTATATGCTCCTTTTTCGGCTTGTGAGTGAAGACTCAAAAAGGTTAAAAGCTCTTCTGTTAAATTTATTGCCCTACCTTTGGACGGAAGATTTTTGGGCTTATAAGACACAAAACCTCTGCTAAAATTTGTTTGATTATTTATTTGCGGGTTTAGTGTGAGCATTATCTTTCTCCTTTGTGTGAGGATTTGATTGTTATAATACTTGTGAAAGTTAAAATTTGCTATTTTATAAGGGCTTGTACTTAATAGCTCTTCAAAAATATTTAATGCACAAAAACCTTTTTGGGCGCAATTTTTTGGCCGTTTTGTTCGGCTGTGGCGATGAGTTTGTTTTCATAACAGAGCCCCACCATGCCCGAATAATTTGATTCTGCTGAAAAAAATTGCCCCATTTGAATTTTTTTCAAAATTTGTTCATCAATTTCGAGTACAGGCATCTCGATTGATTCAAGAGGATCAATAAAATTAGCTGTTTCAAGAGTAATTGTATCAAGATTTTGAGCCTTTTGGAGATCAAACCCGTTTGCCTTTGTGCGGGTAAGATCAGTCATCATAGCACCGCAGCCGAGTTTTTGTCCAAGATCATGGATTATCGAACGGATATATGTTCCGCTTGAGCAATCTACATCAAAGACTATGTAAGGGTTTTGCTCTTCAATAAAATCAACAAGTTCGATTTTTGAGACGGTTACTTTGCGTTTTGGGACTTCAATTTCTTCGTTTTTTCTTGCATATTCGTATAGTTTTTTGCCTTTGATTTTTATTGCACTAAAAATCGGCGGTGTTTGCTCAATTTCTCCGAAAAAGCCGCTTAATGCTTGTGCCACTTGTTCTTTGGTCACATTGACTTTTGTTTGCCTGGTGATTTCACCTTCCAAGTCATACGTATTGGTCTCAAAGCCAAGCCTGGCGGTAGCTCGGTAGGATTTTCCGCTTGGCAGATATTCTATTATACGTGTTGCATCTCCTACACAAATTGGCAGAACACCTTGAGCTAAGGGGTCAAGAGTGCCTGTGTGCCCAATTTTTTTGATGTTGAGAATTTTTCTAAGACGAGCCACAACATCAAAAGATGTGATGCCTTTTGGTTTGTTAATATTTAAGATTCCAAAAAGATTAGATTTCGCCACGAGATATTTTGTTTATTAGTTCAGTAATTTTGCTTCCGCGTTCAAGAGAATTGTCCAAAAAGAATAATAGCTCCGGAGTGTTTCTGAGGCGGATTCTTCTGCCTATTTCTTTTCTCATTTTAGGAGCATTGTCTTTTAGGGCCTCAAGGACTTGTTTTTGTTGTTCTTCAGAGCCATAGACGCTTATGTAGACTTTTGCAATGGAAAAATCTGACGGCAGCTCTATATCTGTGATAGAGACAACGCCTTCTATGCGAGGGTCTTTGACTCCGCGGCAAAGAATATCGCTCAATTCTTTCATTAAGGTTTTTCTAACTCTGTCAGATCTTGTAAACATTTTTCTCCCCTAAACCAGAGATTCTTTTTTGACTTCTTCTGTTGTGTATACTTTGATTATATCGCCTTCTTGGATATCATTGAATTTGGCAAAAGAAATTCCGCATTCATAGCCTGTAGCGACTTCTTTGACATCATCTTTGAAGCGTTTGAGCTGGTCGATTTGACCTTTGAAAATTTCTTTTCCGTTTCTTTCAAGTCGGGCAATTCCGTTACGTTGAATTTTGCCTTCTGTGACGTAGCAGCCTGCGATTTTGACAGTTTTGCCTACGGTAAATACCTGTCTGATTTCTGCTTGGCCGATTTCTACTTCTTTGATTTCAGCATCAAGCAAACCAAGCATTGTTTTTTCCAAATCTTCCAATATTTCATAGATGATGTCATATTTTTTGATTCGTACACATTGGTTTTCGGCTGCTCTTTGAGCATTCGAGTCTTCTTTTACGCTGAATCCGATAATGATTGCATTACTTGCTGATGCAAGCATAACATCCGCCTCTGAAATATCTCCGACTGCTATGTGGACAATATTTACGATGATGGATTTGGCTGATAATTGCTGAACAGCGGCACTTACAGCTTCTGCTGAGCCGTGAGTGTTTGCTTTGATAATCAAGTTGAGTTCTTTAACTTCGATTTCACTGCCATCAATAAGATCAGTTTTGACTTTTGTAGGTGCGATTGCTTCAAATTTGCACATTTTTTCTTCTTGTTTTTTAGATTCAACAAGGTTTTTCATTTTCTTTTCGCTTTCACAAACAATGAATTTATCGCCTGCTTGTGGAACTTCTGATAAGCCTAAAATCTCTACAGGTGTAGAAGGACCTGCTTTTTTGATGCGTTCGCCCGAATCTGATAATAAAGCTCTGACTTTGCCGCCAACTGTATTTACGGCAACAAAATCACCGATTTTGAGCGTTCCTTTTTGCACAAGTAATGTCGCAACAGGTCCTTTTCCTTTATCAAGATTGGCTTCTATTACAACACCTTCTGCAGGGATGCTTGGATTTGCTTTAAGATCTTGTACTTCTGAAACAAGAAGAATATACTCAAGCAATTCATCAATACCTGTACCGCGAAGCGCGCTGACTTTGACAGTAATTGTGTCTCCGCCCCATTCTTCAGGGACAAGGCCGTATTCTGTTAATTGTTGAAGGACACGATCAGGGTTAGCTGATTCTTTATCCATTTTGTTAACCGCAATGATTATAGGCACTTTTGCTGCTTTTGCGTGATTGATGGCTTCTATTGTTTGAGGCATTATGCCATCATCTGCTGCTACGACCAAAATTACAATATCAGTTGTTTGTGCACCTCTGGCACGCATTTCTGTGAATGCTTCGTGACCGGGTGTGTCAATAAATACAATTTTTTTCTTGTCGGCAATAACAGAATATGCACCGATAGATTGTGTGATTCCGCCGACTTCTGTTGCGACAATTTTGTGTTTTGATGCACGAATAGAGTCCAAAAGTGTAGTTTTACCATGATCAACGTGCCCCATTATTGTAACAACAGGAGCTCTGTGGACTGCGTGCTTATCTATTACGACTTTTTTCTCTTCCTCTTCAGCCAGCATTTCTTTTTCCAGCTTTTCAAGGTCAATGTCGTTTACTTTTATTTCAAGTTTTTCGCAAACTCTTGTAGCGGTTGGAACATCAATGGTTTGGTTAACTGTTGCCAAAACGCCTATCATCATAAGTTCTTTTACTATCTCAGCAGTTGAGTAGTTGATTTTAGAGGCCAAATCGCCGACTGTTAAAGGCTGATTAATAACAACTTCTTCAACTTTTTGAGGAGTTTCATCAATTTTCTCTTTCTTTTTATTTTTTTGTTGCTGAAGCTGTTTTTCTTTCTCATCAAGTTTGTCTTGTTTTGAGACTTTTCTGCCTTTTTTGCCATAAGACTCATTTGCAATGATGTGTCTTTTTATGGGTTTTTTGAAATCTTTATCTTTATCGGATTTTGGTTTGTTATCATCTGATACTTCTGTTTTTTCTGTTTTTGGTTTAACAAGTCCTTGAGGTGTTTCTCTTTTAGGTTCAACTTTTTCAACGATTTTTTGGGGATTGGCTTTTTTGATCTCGATTTTTTCAATTTCAATTGTCGGAACTTTTTGCGCAATCTCTGTTTTTGGCTCTTCTTTTTTAGGTTCAATCGGCTGAACCTTAGGCACTTCTGCTTTTGGCAATTCAGGCTGAGGAGCTTTTATTTCGGGTTCTTCAGGCTCAGGCTGCGGCTTAGCTTTTTTGATGAGCTTTACAGCTCTTCTTGCTGTTTCAACAGGTGCTTTTGGAGCTTCATTTGAAAAAACAGGTCTTCTTTGAGTTCTTTGTTCTGATACATTTGTGTGTGCGGGAGATTTTTTTGCTTCTATGAATTTGTCAACATCTTCTTTTGAGATAGTACTGGAAGTTGATTTGAGCGAAAGGCCGATTTTTTTTTCCAGTTCAAACAGAATCTCTTTGCTTGTAAGACCCAATTGCGTTGCTAATTCATATACTCTTATTTTTTCTGACATAATGACCTTTTTAATTTATTAAAATCTCTCGTATATTATTTGTAGCACAAAAATACTAATTAATCATTATTTTTAATTTTTCTATGGTGTTTTCATCAACTTTGCCCCGAAGAGCTTTTTGAAACCTGCTTTTTTTGATTGCTGTTTTTAGGCAGTCTTCGTTTTTGCAAAGGTAGGCACTTCGCCCAAAAGTCTTGTTATCAGGGTTTATTACAATCTGATTATTTGTGTGGTTTTTAAGAAGCCTAATCATTTTTTTTCTGTCAAAAAACTCCCCGCATGCTATGCATTTGCGAAGTTTTTCTGCTTTAAGCAAAGAGGGCGAAAGATTGTTGTCTTCGCCCTCTTTTGGATTATTCTTCTGTTGTTGCTTCCGGTTCATTCGCCGTTTCCTCTTCGGGTTGTTCAGCATATCCTTGCTGTTCAAGCTCTTCCATTTGGCTTTCGTTTTTAATGTCGATTTTCCAGTTGGTAAGTTTGTGGGCAAGGCGTACGTTTTGACCGTTTCTGCCGATAGCAAGGCTCAATTGATCATCAGGGACAACCACAAGAGCTTCTTTGCTTGTTTCATCATCGCTCAAGATATCTACTGATAAAATTTCAGCAGGGGAAAGCGCATTTACGATGAACTCAACAGGATCTTCTGAGTATCTGACGATGTCGATTTTTTCATTTTTTAATTCGCCGACAATTGTCTGAATTCTGCTTCCTCTTGGCCCGATGCAAGCTCCTACAGGATCAACATCAGGGTCATTTGATGCAACTGCTATTTTGGTTCTGTAGCCTGCATCACGAGAAATAGCTTTGATTTCGACCAAGCCGTCTTCGATTTCGGGAACTTCTAATTCAAACAACTCTTGGACGATTCTTGGGTGAGTTTGAGAAACAATAACTTGAGGAAGTCTTTGAGTTTCTTTAACATCCAAAATATAAACACGAATTCTGTTATTTACTTTGTAATATTCGCCTTTAATCTGCTCTCTTTGAGGCATAATTGCTTCTGTTTTGCCGATATTGACGATTACGTTTCTTTGTTCAACTCTTTGGATAATACCTGTTGATAAAGTCCCTTTTTTCTCAAGATATTCATTCAAAATCAAATTGCGTTCAGCTTCTCTGATACGTTGAGTGATTACTTGTTTTGCACTCTGAGCGGCAATACGGCCAAAGTTGTCAGGCGTTACTTCAATCTCGATTTCATCATCAATCTCAGCATCTTCCAACAATTCTTGAGCTTCTTCAAGAGAAATTTCCAAGTTTGGATCTTCAACTTCCGCTACGATTTTTTTGGTACGATAAATACCGATTTCGCAAGTTTCTTCATCAATTTCAGCCTTCAAGTTTGATGCTTCTTTGATGCGAACGTGTTTTTTGTATGCTGCAACCATTGCATCACACAAAGAATCAAGGACGATTTCTTTTGAAATCCCTCTTTCTTTTTCCAGTTGTTCTGTAGCTTCAAACAAAGCTGTTCCTATTTTTAGCATGATTTTTTCCTTATATTATTCTACAATTAGTTGCACTGAGGCGATATTTTCTTCGTTTATTTTTTGTTGTTTGTGGTCTTTTAAACTTTCAAAAATCAATCCGTCAAGATTGTTATAATCTACGATTTTTATTTCAATTGTTTTTTCGGGAAATTCTTCTGTCGGTTTTTTAAGCTTCAAAGTGGCTTTTTTGCCTTTGAAAATGATGTATTCTTTTGTGGATTTGAGTTTTCTGTCCAATCCCGGGCTTGAAATTTCGAGGAAATAATTCATCGGAATCAATTCATCTAAAAAATCCCCAAGACTTCGGGTGATATTTTCACAATCTTCATGTCCGATTGAGCCGTTGTTGCGGTGGATGAAAATTCTGAGGAACCATCGTCCGTTTTCTTTTGTAAAGGAGACTTCAATTGGGATGAGGTTGTACTTCACGCAGGTGTGCTCAATTACCGGCATAAGTTTTTGCATCATTTCTTTTTTGTTGAATTGAGAGTGTTTCATTTGTTTCCTTCGCAGCCCCCATTTAAAGAAGAAAGAGAGTGGGGAATCCACTCTCTTTGCTTGAGATGAGTACATAATAGCACCAAGTTGTTGTTTTTACAAGGTTTAATTACAAAATGTTTTCTAATACTTCTTTCGTCGCTCCGGCCTTGTTGAGTGTGTAAAAATGGATTCCTGAGACGCCTGAATTTATTAGTTCTTGGCATTGATTGACCGCGAATTCAATACCGATTTTGCGCATAGTTTTTTTATCGTCTTGATATTTTGTTATCTGTTCAATCAAATCAATAGGGATTTCAGATCCGCACATAGAGACCATACGCTCAATTTGTTTAAGATTTGTGATTGGCAAAATACCCGGGATTATTGGTACGTTTATACCTTCTTGATGTGCTTTTTCAACAAAATCATAATAATGGTCATTGTTGAAAAAAACCTGTGTGATTATTGCGTTTGCGCCTGAATCAATTTTCTTTTTGAGATTTTCAAGATCTTGTTTTGCATTGGGGGCTTCTTTATGGACTTCAGGATATCCTGCAACGCCTATTGATAGGTTTGTTTTAGCTTTTATGAAATCAACCAAATCTGAAGCAAATCTGAAATCATCGTTGAATTCAAAATCCTCACAATCTTGAGGAACATCACCTCTTAGGGCCAAAATGCTGTTAATATTGTTATTTTTTATAAGATTGAGATATTCTTTGACATTTTCTTTGGATGCGCCGATGCAGGTAAAATGAGGCATTATCTCAATAGAAAGCTCCTTTTTTATTTTCATCGCCAATTCAAAAGAGTGGTTTTGCGTGCTGCCTCCTGCGCCGTATGTTACGGAAACAAAGGCTGGTTCAAATTGCTTTAAGATAGCAAGTTCTTCAATAAGTTTTTGCGCTTTTTCCTCAAAATCTTTTTTGGGAGGAAAAACCTCAAAAGAAATCACGAGTTTTTTGGGGTT
>JAQUTS010000075.1:7634-8387 GCA_028694275.1 Candidatus Gastranaerophilales bacterium | reverse complement strand
GCAACGAAGTCTGTCTCGCAGTTAACTTCAACCAAAGCACCCGCATTGCCTTTGATATAGCTTGCAACTATACCTTCAGCAGCGATACGGCCTTGTTTTTTGTCAGCTGATGCCATACCTTTTTGACGAAGCAATTCCATTGCTTTGTCCATATCACCATCAACTTCAACAAGTGCTTTTTTAGCATCAAGAATACCCGCACCTGTAAGTTCTCTAAGTTCTTTAACTTGTTGTGCTGTTATTGTCATTGTTATTTACTCCTTGGTTTCTTCTTTAGCTTCAACCGCAACTGCTTCAGCTTTAGTTTCTTCAGTTTTTTCAATCTTAACTTCTTCAGCTTTGATTTCTTCTGCTGAAACATTAGCATCTTCAGCTTTTACAGCTTGTGATTTTGTAGAAAAATTCTCAGCTTGCTTAGTTTCTCTGATTTGTTTTCCTTCCAAAATCGCATCTGCCAATTTTGAAGCGATAAGTTTTACTGATTTGATAGCGTCATCGTTACCAGGAATTACATAGTTGATATTATCAGGATCTCCGTTTGTATCAACTAAAGCAATTACAGGAAGATTCATTTTGTTAGCTTCTTTAATAGCGATGAGTTCTTTCTTTTGATCAACGATGAACAAAATATCAGGCATGCCTCTCATCTCTTTGATACCGCCTAGTGTTTTGTCCAATTTTTCAAGCTGTTTTGTCAACATAGAAACTTCTTTTTTAGGAAGTCTGTCAAAGTGACCGCTGTCTCTAAGAGAT
>JAQUTS010000075.1:0-7624 GCA_028694275.1 Candidatus Gastranaerophilales bacterium | reverse complement strand
TAAGTTTATTGATTCTGCCTCTCATTGTCTCAAAGTTTGTAAGCATACCGCCCAACCATCTTCTGTTGATGAAGTATGAGCCTGCTCTTTTAGCTTCTTGAGCAACGATATCAGCTGCTTGTTTTTTCGTACCTACGAACACAACATTTTTTCCTTTTGCAGCAAAATCACGAACAACAGCATAAGCTTCATCTAAGATGGTGCTTGTTTGTTGCAAATCGATAATATAAATTCCGTTGCGTTCGCCGAAAATATATTTCTTCATTTTAGGATTCCACTGGTGAGTTTGGTGCCCGAAGTGGACTCCAGCCTCTAGTAATTCAATCATTGATGCTACTGGCATGTGTAATTTTCTCCTTTAAATTGTAGCGTGTGTAACCTGTTTTGCGCACTTTTGTACGCATGTTCTTGAATAGTAACACAAACAAAGATTTTTTTTGACAAATAAGGTGTAGAAATATTAACAGTGCTTTTGTAATGGCAAAAACCGATGATTTTAATATTTTATTTCGTCTTCGACGAGTCCATTTTCTGCAAAAAACTACTTTCATGTCCTCCCCGGACAGGGGAACCTTTTTTAAAAAAGGTTCATAAAAACTTGCGCCTGTTACGTTTTTCTCATATTTTCTAAGGCTCATTCCGCTAAAGCTTGCAATGCGTCACTTCGTTCCTTAAAGAAAAATTATTTACTTATAGCATCGCTACTGGCGCGCTTTGCCTCCCCTCCATCTGAGGGGAGGGCGCTACATTTTGCCAAGAAATATGGAAAAACTCCACAAGGCTTCAAAATAAATATTTTCCCGCCATCTGGTAAGTGAACTGCGGTTCTTTACGAAATGGAGCGAAGAGGGTGAAGCCCGAAGGCGAGGACTGTCTGAGCACACGAAGTGTGTGAGTTCCGCAGCCTAGCGCAATAAGTATTAGAACCGTGTGAACGAGAAGTGGGCGGGTCTTTTTGGTGACTTTTTGAAAAAAGTTACCGCCGTCCGCGCAGGACATTAAAGCTTTTTTCAAAAAAAAGTTCCCCCGCCTAGAAGGCATAAAAAATCTAATCAAAATTCATTAAATCAGAAACTTTAGCTTCTAAAACATCTGCCAATAAAAATAATTTTCGCAAGCTTATTGATTTTTGACCTCTTTCAATACGTGAAATATATTCTCTGGAAAAATCAAGTTTTTCAGCCAAAAACTCTTGGGAGAATTTTTTGGCTTCTCTATATTTTTTAATATTTTGTCCTAATATTTTTGCTCTTGTCATGTGAACTATTTTGACGTATCATTTGCATAAAGTCTGTTAACTATTTGTCCGAACATGAGGAACTATACAAAATGACAAAAAAATTAAATAAAGAAGAACAACTATATCAAATACGCCAAGATGTTCTAAGCCTTTTAAATCTAAACGAGCTAAAACTTGATATTTATACAAAGAAAAACCTCTTGAAAGGTATTATAAATAACTTTTTTGACTATTTAGAAGAATTGTAAGATGCTGAATTACCCAAGGACACTCCGTCACTGTAAGGCTCATTCTTCGCCTACATTGTCGTTGCAAGTTCAGCATGACGAATAAGAGATTGCTTCGGGCTTTGCCCTCGCAATGACCTACTTAAAATATATCCGTAACCGGCTCACGATTAATACAATCAATCGTCAAACCTGCTGTTTTCACAAGCTTTTCAGATACATTTGGAATCACCGTCAACTGACGGAGCAAATCCACCGTACGTTTGAAGATTCGAATAAGATCGCCTTCGCCAAGATCGAGCGTTGCCATCATTTCATCCCAATCACCGCCATTGACCCAATGCTCAATGATAGGAGAGTAGAACGGATTGAGGTTCAAAGGAGCTTCAACACCGTACTGTTTTTGAATTTTGTTCAAACGGCGCACGATTTGATAAATATCATCAATCGTCTTCCTCGCCACTTTGCTAAGTTGGAATTTGACCCAACAATCCTTGCGAACATCCTCTGTAACAATAGCGCATAGGACCCCTGCAAGTTCGGCAGGTTCAAGGTCTGTCAAAAGACCGCTTAGAATGACTTCTGTGAAATAAAGCTCATTTTCGGATCTGACAGCCGATGTCATAAGCCCATTTTCTGTCGGGTAATTATCTTGCAAGTAGCCTGTTTCTTCAAGGATTGCAGCATGATTGAGGAATTGTCTCCAATAGACATCTTTTTGATATTCGATAGTTTTTTCGAGTTTGCTAAGTTTGCTTTGAAACCTTGCCAAAACCTCGATGTCTTTGATATGAACCCTGTATCTTTTGCAGTCATTACAAGGGATTTCATACATTTGATTAAAATATTCTTTTGTCTTAACCTCAAACTCTTGCACTTCTGATGAGTTGTGTCTGCCTGTATTGCGTGCCTGTTTTTTGAGGGTTTTGGTAATATTGCGATGCTCAATGTACATATTTTTGTACTTGTTGTATTTCAAAAGAGCCTCTGTATCAAGCCCGTATGGACAGCTATACTGCGTTATGCGGTTAATAATGCCCTCAAATTCCTGTTTTTGCAAATAAAGCGGTCTGAGTCTTTCGGTTGATGAATAATAGCCAAAACTTTTGAGAATGAGCTCTCTTGATTCTTCAAGAGAGAATCTTTGCAGAAGATTCAAAACCATAGAATAACTAGGTGCAAAGCGACTTTCAAGAGGATTAGAAGTGCTTGATGCAAGTTGTGCTATCTCCTCAGGAGATTCAAAAGGCGATGCAATCGTCACAACATTTCCCACATCATCCATTCCGCGTCTGCCTGCACGGCCTGACATTTGGAGAAATTCATTGGCATTCAATGTGCGATGTCCTTCATCTGAGCGTTTTGAGATCGAGCTGATAATAGTCGTACGAGCAGGCATATTGATACCTGCGGCCAAAGTCTCTGTTGCAAAAACAACTTTGATAAGCCCTTGCTGAAAGAGTTTTTCAACAAGTCCTTTCCAAGCGGGCAAAAGGCCGGCATGGTGGGCAGCTACACCTGCATAGAGATATTCAAGATGTTTATTTTTGGCAAGAAAAGGATTATCGACGATATATTCATCAATAATCTGCACAAGACGCTGTTTTTCAAACTCGTTAAGAAGATTGAGCTCAGAACATGTTTCCATGTACATATCACATTTTTTTCGAGAAAAAGCAAAATAAATAGCAGGAAGCATGTTTTGTCTGTTCAAAACCCTTACCAGCTGCGGGACTGAGAGTTTTGCTTTTTTCTTTTTGGTGAATTTTTGATTTTTGCCCTTTGTTTCGCATTCTCTTTCGATTTTGCCGTTCAATTTTCCATCAGGCGTAAACAAAGAATACAAAGCAGTCGGATTTGAAGGTGAATAAAAATAATGCCTCAAAGGAACAGGACGAAAATCAGTAAAAACAAGTTCTGTTTTGCCGTGGACTGAATTTATCCAATCGGTCAAAGCCTGTGAGTTTGCGATTGTAGCAGATAATGCAATAAGTTGAATATTATTTGGGCAGTGGATTATACTCTCTTCCCAAACAGTACCTCTTTGATCATCGTTCATATAATGAACTTCATCCAAAACCACATACTGCACATCACGCATGTTTTCTTCGACTTTACCGAAATTTGTACCGTAGAGCATATTTCGGAAAACTTCTGTTGTCATAATCGTCACTTGTGCACCGCGGTTGATAGATGTGTCGCCTGTTAAAAGGCCGACTTTATCAAATCCGTATTTGGCACCAAAATCATTGAATTTTTGATTACTCAAAGCCTTAAGAGGCGTTGTATAAAAAACTTTTTTGTTTGATTCAATCGCAAGATGTATGGCATGTTCTGCCAAAACTGTTTTGCCCGCACCTGTCGGAGCACACAAAACAACACTTTTGCCATTTGTAATGTGCTGAGTTGCTTCTATCTGAAAATCATCTAGTTGAAAATTAAAAACCACTTATTACATCCTATTCTAATCACATCTTAGCACTAATCGGCATAATTTGCCTGTTGTATCGTTGATAGAAACATATCCTCATCTTCTTTTGATTGGATGTTGCCGTTGATTTTTTCTTTCAGAATATCACGCAAAATATAACCAAACTCGGGGCCTGGATGAAAACCCTTCTCCAATAAGGTTTTGCCTGTTGTATTTATTGTTTCGAACTGAAGCTCGTTGAGATATTTTTCTATGTAATAAGTTATAGTTTCATCTTTGGTAACTGCCAAGGCCATCAAAATTGACTCTGTAAAATGACATTCAAAAAATTCATAAACTTCAAATAATGTCTGCATTTGAAGCAAACTATCTTTGTTTTTCAAAATCGTATTTCCGCTAATCAAAATTTTGGTCTCAACACTATTGAGGTTGAGTTTTTTAATAAGCATACCAACTTCTTCACTATCCAAATCGGCAAACAAACACCCAAGATAAATAAGCCAAACAAGGTCTTTATTCTTAATATGTGATGTATGTTTGTTGATTATTTGTTCAATTATCTGTCCTTGTGGCAAAGTCTGACTTTTGGGGTCAATTTTGGGATAAATAAGCTTATAAATATCCTCTGAAAGTATCCGATCATAACAATCGGCCTTATTCAAATTTAGAGTTTGCTTGAGCTCTGATTTGATTCTTTCTGTGCAAAGCCCGTCAAAAAGACCGTTTTGAAGGCATTCTTTTTGTAAATGCAAAGTAAACTCATCCAATGCATAATCAAATCTCACACTAAATTTCAAAGCACGCAAAATACGAGTCGGATCATCAATAAAGCTAAGCGGATGAAGGATTTTGATAATACCTTTTTTAAGATCATCATATCCGCCAAGATAATCTATAAGATTGCCAAAAGTCCCTTCATTCAAAGACATTGCCATGGAATTGACGGTAAAATCGCGTCGAATCATATCTTCTTTTAATGAGCAGCCTGTTTCTTTGACAACAGGAAGGCTCGCAGGAAAAGCATAACCCTCTATGCGAGTACTTGCAAAATCTATATGAACTTCTTCCCCTTCAATATTAAAAGCTACCTTTGCCGTATTAAAATCATCATAAGTATCTTTTACCATACAAATATCAGGGTAGGTTTTTTGCAGATACTGAGCAAAATTGATGGCACTTTCTTGAATTGTAATATCAATATCAAAATTGTCTTTTTCAAGAATAATATCTCTAACGGCACCGCCTATCAGATAAATAGGCAAATCAATCTTATCTGCCGCTTTTGAGCAAAATTCGATTGCTTTTTGAACATGGGTTTTTATGTTTTTTTTGTATTTGGCCTTAAGATTAATAAAAACTTCTTGCTCTTTTGGAGTTATCACAATATATTCCACTTCTTTTGGACTTTGGGCGATAAAATAATCTTCTCGAAAATTATTATCAACGCCGATGTTATAGTTGGTGCATTTTGTTGCAATTATGCGAATGGGCAAATTTTGTAAATCAAAACGCAAAGCTCTATCAATATGCTCTGATAAAACATATGAACTGACTTCTCTATTCTCATCCAAAATTCCAAGAGCGCAATCTTCCGAAAAAAGTATTTTTTGGCAATCTTTAAGGCTCAAGTTGTTATCTATCTGTATAATTTTTTTGATTAAATATTTGCTCATAACTACATTCTACTAAAAGAAGTTAACAAATGTAAAAAAATAAACAAAAATTCATCAGAAAACATCAAATTCCTACTATCATCCTCCTTAAAACCCATGTAAAAATGGCACTATGATGAAAATTACACCACCGAATATCAACATAAAAAACATAAAAACTCCGCAAAACGTCCCTGCGGAGGCTTTTGCATTCCCGCTTTTATGCGGATATCATGCTTATCAAGATTACAAACAAGAAAAACACAATAAAGAACAAACTTTTTTGATGAACATCTTTGTATTGGCAGGAACAAGTTTGGGGGCTTTGGCCGGCTATAAAACCTTTAGCAAAATTTTGAGCAAAACAAAACACTTAAGCCAAATCAAAAAAGACACTATCGAATCTATAGGAGCCCCTTTTGGCGGACTTTTGGGCGGCTTTGGCTTCAGCACAATCGGGGCTTCGTATCTTGAATACCAAAATATGCAAAAAGCAAAAACACCCCCCACAACTCAAGAAACCAAAGCAAAACCTAAACCGCAAACGCTTACGACTTCAACAGCCCCTATTCAAAAACCTGTCAAACCTCATGAAAGAGAATTGAAAATTCTAAAACAAATCGGTACGATTTCTTTGGCAATTGCAGGTGCTGTAGTAGGAAACAGAACAAGCATATACTTTTTGCAATCTCAGAAATTCAAAAAAGCAAAACTAACACAATTCAGCCAAAATGCCATAAATATCACAAGCATTGCAATCGGTGCAACAGTGGGTCTTTTTGGTGCAGATCGGCTTATGAATAAAGAAAAACCTACAATCGATAAAAAAACCGCCCAAAATATTGACACATTCTTAAGCGAATTAACGCCAAATGTCACAACTTTTGATGCGATGAAAGAAAAAAACCTGCAAACACGTGTGCAAAAAAGCTTCTACGAAATCATATCAAGTATAGTTGTGCCATCAGCAATGGTTTTACCGACATTGTATTTCTTAAGAAACAGGCTAAAAGACGACAAACTCTTTGAAAAACAACTAAAATTCGTCAACAAAATTACCAAAAACAGAGAAACTCAACGGGTCCTCTGCGAAAAAGCCGTAACAATTCCTTTGGCCATAGGGTCATATTTTGCCGGAGATAAAGTCGGCCAAATATTTGACCAAAAAGTAACCAAAAAAATTCTTGATCAAGAATTCTGGGATGATTTAGAAGAAAAGAAACAAGAAGCATTTATGGCAACAAGAGAAGGCCTGCAAAATAACGACAACGAAAAAGTCGAAAAAGCCCTCGAAGAAATCGAGCGTTATGAAGAAATCCAAAAGAAACTTCGAAAAGCCAAAGAAAAATCTAAAGAAAAGTCAAAGACTAAAGAAGCTAAATCTCTTTAATTATCCCTTTAATCAAGGCTACAAAGTCCTTTTTGATTCGACGAGATGTCTCAATAACCTCATCATGCGATAATGGCTGATTCAGTACACCTGCGGCCATATTAGTCACACAAGAAATACCCAAAACATCTATTCCGGCATGATTTGCAACAATAACCTCAGGAGCTGTCGACATTCCGACAACATCAGCCCCCAAAAGCCTAAACATATTTATCTCAGCAGGAGTCTCATAACTTGGGCCTGAGCATGCAACATAAATGCCTTCTTTGAGTTCTATGCCGAGTTTTTGCCCTTGGTCTTTTGCAATTTGTATAAGATATTTTTTGTATGCCTCTGACATATCAGGAAATCTCACCCCGAATTGAGTATCATTTTTGCCGATAAGAGGGTTATTACCCATAAAATTAATATGATCCTTAATAAGCATCAAATCACCCGCTTTAAACGATTTATTCACACCGCCCGCGGCGTTTGTGACGATGATTTTTGAGACGCCGAGTTTTTTCATTGCACGAATAGGCATAACAACATCTTTCATTGCATACCCTTCATAAATGGAATCTGCCTTGCATAGCAATAACTTTTTTGCCCTCAAGATAACCGATAACAAGCTGACCCGCTTGGCCTTCTATGGTAGAAGTACAAAAATTGGGAATCTCCGCATAAGGAATTTTTACTCCTTCA
>JAQUTS010000074.1 GCA_028694275.1 Candidatus Gastranaerophilales bacterium | reverse complement strand
TAAAAGGTTTAGTGAGTGGATTGATAAAATGGCCGTGAGCTCTGCTTTGAAAGAGAATCTTTACGGTAATGACAATTTCTTGAGATGGGATAATTCTCAAAAACTCAATCCTCAAGCAAAGCTTGAGTTGAATGCAGATGTTGATAAAAGACTTTTCTTATCGGATAAAGACAAAAGAAGCCTTGATAAATCAATTGTTGATGCCAGAATTAACGCCATCAAACAAGACGACGCTTGTCGTGAGAGTATGGAGTTTTTCAAATTCAAGCAGTTTATTGCCTATGATCAGGCAACAAAAATGCATCAGTTTTTGAACAAAAACGGAATGAAAGAAATAGCAGATGTGCCTATCGGTACAAGTTTGCTTGATGTTCATGTATTCCCTGATGCTTTTGATATAGACCTTAATACCAAAAATACGAGAGGTTATTCAACACTTCTTTGTCCTATGGATCCGGGTATTGATGATTGGGGATTACCTGCTTTGAAAAATAATGATGCGGCAAGAGATTATGTGGCCTTAAAGTACGGTAATGCCTTGCAATCTTCTGATACTGCGCGTATTGACGGTGCGTGGCAATTGCGTCATTCTTTTGTAGGACATCATTTTGATGACAAAAACTTCGTTCTTAATGCCCCTGAAAAACCGGGCACTACAGAATGGCGACCTATGGATGGTTTCTTTGACAAAATATATGATGTCTTTAAAAAAGAAGGCAAAGAAAGCGGCATTGCAAATATTGTCGCTGAAAACCAAGGCAGCGGTGATAGAATTACATTGACAGATCGCGAATTACAAAGATTGGGAATGCCTACCATCGAAATCAACAAGTCTAATTGCACTACCAGCAACATCCTTTCTATGGGTATTCATGACCATAGCTCGCTTGCTTCTAATATTGAAAAAAGAGAAGACCAAATAGATGTTTTGGCCAGGCTTTATAAAGGTTTGTTTAATGACGGCAAAAGCGGCACAAACCAAATACAGATTACTGCTTTTGATCTTATGGGCAGAAAAGAACAAATAAATAATTCTCAGCTTTCAAAGAGAAATAATGAAAAACCTGCAAATACCCCCGAGCAAAGAGCTGCAAAGAAAAAAGCAGCCAAAGAAAGCCCAAACTGGAAAGCCAGAAACCCTATGAGCGCAGAATCACTTATGTACAGAAATCTTGCCGGTGATAATGAAGCAGGGCAAAAAGCAGGCTCCAACACTTATAAGGCGCTTAACCGTGCTTTTTATCAAAAATACTTGGTTGTTGACGGTGCAGAAAAAGGACAAATTGTTGAGCATTCAGGCATCAAAGATGCTCCTTTCGTTGCAAAAGTGCTTCAGTATTTTGAAAATGTGGTAGAGAGAAAAGGGCCATACACTACCGTAGAGGCTAATTTGCAGCAAAATACTTTTATGAGAGAGTTCAAGAATGCATTTGGTGAAAAAACTGCAAAAATATTAGTCGATGGTTTTGAAGAACTTGGAAATAAAAATATTGAGAATCAAACTCAAAAATTCCAGCAAATGATGCTGAAAGCTTCTGAGGCATTTGATGAGCACATAAAAGTACTCAAAGAAGGTTCTAAGAAAATATCTCTCAAAAAACAGCCAATCAGACAAGTCGGAGCAAAACAAGTCGCTGCAGTTGCAACAGGCTCTTTTGTTTTGGCAGGAGCTTTGGCTCAATTGTTTTCAATGAAAAACCCTTCATCTAAAACAGCCCAAAAAACGAGCAGAATAGCTAAAGCTGAAAAAGGAGTCATAAGAACCCTTGGCAATAATGTTCCATCAAATATTACAGGAGTTTCTAACAAAAAAGCGATGAAAGCTTTTGAAAAAGCCTAAATCCCAACTTCCGGTGTTAGATCATTTTTGCCGAGCATTTCTTCAAGCTCGTATTTCAGGTCAAACATTCTTTCTTCAATTTCTTGTTGGTAGTTTTTGGTTTGTTCTTCCGTTAGTTCTTTTGGGATATGGATAGGTTCACCGTACATTGCGATGCAGGTATCAAAGTACATCGGCAAGTTATATTTATCCCAGCTTGGGAGTTCTATGTAGTTTTTTGAAGTCGACACAAAAGGAACAATGGGCACACCTGACATTTGCGCCAGTCTTATGATTCCGGGTTTGATTTTGTATATGGGACCTTTTGGGCCATCTACTGTGTAGCTTACGTTTTTGCCTGATTCTAATGATGAGATTATTTCTCTTGCTGCTTCTGCTCCGCGTCTTTTTATTGAGCCTCTTATCAAAGAATATCCCAAAAATTTCGAAACATTTGCAATGGTATCGCCATCATTACTCGGGCTTATTAAAAGATTGTGTTTGTTTCTTTTGGATTTTTCAACAGAAAGATTGGCAAATTGGTTCCCATGCCATACAGCAAAGAGTGATGGGCCTTCGTAGTCAGATTTTTTGAAAACTTGCCATTTGAGTGATTTATCCAAAGGAAGAATGTATAAACAATAAAGGAATGTGACTATATTTACTTTAAGTTTATCTTTGAATTTTTTTTTGAACGCCATATTTAATAAACCATAATAACTAGTGCATATTTAATTTATACTATAAAGAATTTTCTTAGAAATAGCAAGAGGTTTCTTTCTTTAAAGAAGCCTTGTAGTCTAAAAAGCTTATAGGGATTGAATAATGAGCTTTTTTGTGCAACAATGGGGTTTAAGGTTATATTAGGTTTGAGGCAGGATGAGTTTTCAAGTTTTTAAAAAGGATTTTTTAGCATCCATTATTGTTTTTTTGGTGGCGTTACCTCTTTGTATAGGGGTTTCGGTGGCTTGTGGTCTGCCGATTTATACAGGTATAGTTTCTGCTATTATAGGCGGTATTATTGTAGGTTGGTTATCAGGCAGTTCGCTTCAAGTGTCAGGGCCTGCAGCAGGATTGATACTTGTTGTTGTTGATATTGTGCATTCGCTTGGTGTCGGCAAGCTTGGTCTTGTTGTGTTTTTGGCAGGTATATTTCAGATCCTTTTTGGGGTTTTCTCTTTGGGAAAATGGTTCCGTGCAATTTCTCCCGCAATCATCGAAGGTATGCTCTCAGGTATCGGTATTACTATATTTTTAACACAATTCCATGTGATGCTTGACAGTACCCCCAAAAATGGCTTTATCGCTAATATTCAAGATCTTTTGCAGGTTCTTTATAATGCTGTTTTCCCGCTTGATGGATCGCAACACCATATTGCCGGAAGCATAGGTCTTTTGACCATTTTCATAATTATGTCTTGGAAATTTATCCCTATTAAAAAAATAAGGACAATTCCTTCCGCTTTGGCAGCTATTATAATTGCTTCGAGTGTTGTGTTCTTTTTCGATTTGCCTATCAAACATATTAATGTTTCTTATGATTTTTGGTCAGATGTGCATTTTGTTGACATTCACATTCTTAAATCCCTTTTTGAGTGGCCTGTTATTATGAATGCATTGATGATGACTTTTGTTGCAAGTGCTGAAACTCTTTTGACTTCTACAGCGATTGATAAGCTCAGCCCTTTGTCCAAAACTGATTATAATAAAGAAGTTTTTGCTCAAGGAATAGGTAATTCGTTATCAGGATTATTTGGTGCTTTACCGGTGACAGGTGTAATGGTCAGAAGTGCCGCCAATATTGACGCAGGTGCTCAGACTAGACTTTCAACAATTTTGCATGGTGTTTGGATTTTGATTTTCGTATCATTTTTGCCTTTTGTTTTAGGGTATATTCCAACATCAAGCCTGGCTGCAATACTTGTTTATACAGGGATTAAGCTTATAAAAATCGAAGAAGCTAAATTTTTATACAAAATCAGCAGGCCCGAATTTGCGGTTTATATTATTACCGTTTTGGGAATATTGTTTACCAATTTGTTTGAGGGAATTGTTCTTGGTTTCGTATCGGCTATTGCCTTCAGTGTGTATAAAACACTGAAACTCAAAATCGATATCAAAAAGGTGCCTGATGAAAATAAAGTAGTGGTGAAGCTTTCAGGAAATATAACTTTTGTGCAGCTTCCTTATTTGATTGATATTTTGGAAAGTCTTGAAGATGAGCCAAATATCGAACTTTGTGCCGAAAAATTGTATTTTATAGATCATGCTTGTGTTGATTATATTCAAGGATGGGAAAAAGAACACGCATCAGAGGATAAAAAAATCACTATTGACTGGCGCACAATAAGACGAACTCACCCTGAGTTTCATTGGAGAGAGTTCGAAAGAAAAAACTAACCCCCGCAAACTTTGCAGGGGATTCCGCCTCTTTTGATCGCTTTTTCTTTTTCTATTTTTATGCAGTTTTGGGTGCATTTTTGTGCCCATCTACAATCCGGGGAGTGATATTTGTATGTCTTGGTATTGAACACCACACTCGCCGCCAAAACCGTTCCTACACCTAGAAATAGGACTATTATAGCTATGGCGATTCTCTTCAAAATTGTGTCCATTATGGCCTCGTTGTCTCTTGTATATTCTTGTCAAAGTCTCTTTAGGCTTTTGCAAGTGTTTAAAGTACAATCAAAGATTTTTTTTGACAGTTTTGGCAGGATTTTTAACAAAAAGTTATATTTTGCTTATTTGAAACCATCTTTGCCCTAACCCTGTTAGGGGTTGTCGGTTATGGTATAATGGTGACTGTTAAGCCAAAAGGAGGATGAAAATGAAATCTGTAAAAGGTACTGAAACAGAAAAAAATCTTATGAAATCATTTGCCGGTGAATCACAAGCAAGAATGAGATACACTTATTTTGCGAGTCAGGCCAAAAAAGACGGTTATGTTCAAATAAGTCATATTTTTGAAGAAACGGCTAATCAAGAAAAAGAACACGCCAAAAGATTTTTTAAATATTTAGAAGGCGGAATGGTCAAAATCGAGGCCGAATTCCCTGCGGGTGTTATAGGTACAACAGCAGAAAATCTGAAATCTGCAGCTGCAGGCGAGCATGAAGAGTGGTCTGATTTGTACCCTTCTTTTGCTAAAGTTGCAAGAGAAGAAGGTTTTGAAGAGATTGCGATTCTTTGGGAGAAAGTTTCTGTTGCCGAAAAACAACACGAAAAAAGATACAAAGACCTTTTGCACAATATCGAGACTGATGCAGTATTCAAAAAACCTCAGACTATTGTTTGGAGATGTTTAAACTGCGGATATTTGCACGAAGGTGCTTCAGCACCTAATCTATGTCCTGCTTGCTTACACCCTCAAGCTTACTTTGAAGTTTTGGGTGAAAACTGGTAATCAGGCGATAATTTCTTTCTTTTGAGCTGCTGCTTTTTTGGCTTTACGGTCACTTGGCAGCAGTTCTTTTTGGTGGAGCCATTTTGTTGTTGTTTCAGCCATCGGTGTTGTTACGATAGTTGATGCGTATTTGTACATCATTGTGAAAATGAACAATGACTTGGCATGTTTTAGGCCTGTTACCATATCTTTGTTCATTTTTGGGCCGTTTAGCTTTTTCAAATAGCCTTCGAAGTTTTTGCTTGCTTTGTTTATTGAATTATCAACAGTGAAAGCTCCGATTGTAGGCAAGATGAAAGCAAGAATGTTATTGACTGCGAGAGTTTCTTTTCTTTCTTCGGGCATTTGTTTGTTTTTCATGATGTTGATTACATGGTTTGTTTGCAAAAATGCAGAGTAGCCCACCATCATAAACTGTGAGATTTTTTCTGAATTATCAAATTCTACCAGTTTACCGCTTTTGGTTGTTTTGTTTCCTTTTTTTGTTGCCCATTCTACAGCTTTTTTTAGTGGGGTAAAATTAGCTATTTTGGCCACCCAGGTATCGAAATTGGTAACGGTGTGGTTAACATCTTCAGCTTTTCTGTCCAAGAATCTTTTATTCCAAGGTCTTTTTTCAAAACTTGGGGAAACTGTATTTTTTTGTTGAGGGGAGTATGAGTTAATTGTTGTTATCATTTTTTAACTCCTCCCATGTTTTCTTTTTGTTTTTTTTCATGAAGTTTTTTTGCTTCCTCAGGGAATAGATACTTGAGAGTCGGTGGAATAAGCGCAATTGTCAAAGCTGATCTTACAGGGACAAGCATGAATTTGGGTGCGTATTCAAGAATTTTTCTGAAACTTTTCATTTTGTCTTCATTTTTTAGATAATTGACTTTGTCAGTTATGATTTTTGGGTTCTTTTTAACTTTTTCGCCAAAGTCATATAATTTGTTTGTAATAGGTTTGATAAACGCTGTTGCTATGGCAAAATCTACCAAGCCGCCCAAGAAGGCTTTTGTTGCGGCGTATTCTTTATCTTCTTTTTTGGCACCGGGTACTGCCAAAAGAGAAATAGGTTTGATTGTAGTTGAAATACCTAAAACAAAGATGCTTTCCATCCAGGCAATGTTGTTACTTTTGTCTAAGAAGTTTAAGAATTTTTTGCTTTTGAAGAATTTTTGAACAGTTGGGCTATCGCCAAATTTTCCCCAGAAGCCTTTTTTAGGGGCAGAACTACCTGAAAAACTTACAGAATCCTGTTTTTGAGGACTAAAAAATCCGCCCGTGAAATTCACGCTGGCGGATTGATTTTTTGTCACACTTTTTTGTTCGCTCTTGTGCCCGTCTTTATACTCACACTCTCTTATAGGCGCACTCTTTGAGTGTAATATGCCAATATCGGTATTCAGTTTTGAATGTCGAATGTCTGCGATCATATATCTTTCTCTTAGAACGTCTTATTAGTTTAAAATAAAAACAAAAATTTTGGTGCTAGCCATAAGGATAGTTTTTACAAAAATTTATATTGTTTTTTGAATGAAAAGGACATGCAATGTAAGGCATGGCAAGGGTTTTGGATTGTTGTAAACTGTACACCCTCTCATTGAGGGAGTCTTTGGCTTATTACCCACTTGGGCTATATTTTTATTTTCTTTCAGGCGAAATTAAAATCTTTAAAGTTTCTCCGCCTTTGTGCATTTTTATAGCTTTTTCAAGGTCTTTTAATATCATTCTGTGAGTGATGAGTTGTTTTACATCGACTTGGCCTGATGCAATCAAATCAAGAGCCTGTTTTACATATTTGGGTGTATGGTGAAAGACTCCTATGACTCTGACTTCATCGTAATGAAGACGTCTTGTGTCAATATTGACGGAAGTGCCTGATTTGCAGCCGCCAAAAAGGTGTACTGTGCCGCCTTTTCGTACCATGCGGAACATGCGCTCCCATATTTCGGGCAGTCCGACAGCTTCTATTGCCACATCAAGTCCTTGCCCTTCAATGGTGTGGAATTTGAATGCAGTATCAGGGTCGGGCTCTAAATTGAGGTCGATGATATGATCAACGCCCGCGAAGTTTTTGGCAAGATCCAGTTTCATGCTGTTTCTGCCTGCTACAATTACTTTTCCGCCTTTTAATTTTGCAAGTCTTGCAAGCATAAGCCCGATAGGCCCTGTGCCTATGATGCCTACGCTTTGACCCGGTTTGATTTCTGTTCTTTCAATACCGTGTACAACATTTGCTAGAGGCTCTACAAAAGCAGCTTCTTCAAAAGACAGATGGTCTGGGATTTTGTAGGTATTGATAGATGCAATTTGCTTTGGAATGGTTATGTAATCAGCGTATGCGCCGTTTAAAAATTCTAAATTTTCGCACAAATTATACTCGCCTATACGGCAATGATAACAACCCATACAAGGTGCTGTATTGGCTGCTACGACTCTGTCTCCTGGTTTGAATTTGTCAACTCCCTCGCCGACTTTTTCGACAATACCCGAGAATTCATGCCCGAATCCTGAGGGTGTTTCTTTTATTAAAACAGGGTGTCCTCTGTGGTATGTTTTGACGTCAGTACCGCATGTCAATGCAGCCATGACTTTGACCAAAATCTCGCCTTCTTGAGGTTCTTTGACATCAATTTGTTCATATTTAATATTTTCGGGAGCATAGTATCTGATGGCATTCATTTTCATATTGTTATATACGCTTTCAGGATTTTGTTGCTTGTAAAGTCGCTTAGGGCTTGATTCAAACTTTCAAGAGGGTAAACTTCGCTTAGGTTTTCTACTTTTATTTTACCACTTTTTAGCAAATCAAAGGATTCTTTTATATCTTCAGGTGATGGAGAATAACTTGCTATTATGGATAGTTCTCTGTAATAAATATCATTATTGGCAAAGCCTTTGTCATTGGATTTGATACTGGCAAAAACAACAATTTCCCCGCCGTCTCTTATTGATTTGAGAGCAAAATCAACGGAAGAATCATTTCCTGCGGTTAAAATAACTTTGTCCACACCTGTCGGTGTTTTCATTTTTTTCTTTAGTAATTCTGATGTGGTGTCATTACTTTGGTACAAAATCGTCTCATCGAAGCCGTATTTTTTGGCAAGGGATATTCTGTCTTGTAAAATATCACACCCGATGACTTTTGCCCCGTAAGCTTTTGCTGCTTGTCCCATTAATATTCCTATAGAGCCAAGCCCTATAATCAACACACTGTCACCTTTTTGGACATTTCCTCTTTTGACGGCCCTGATACAGCAAGATAGGGGCTCTGTAAAAGAGGCTGCTATATCGTCGATATTTTCGACTTTGCATACGGTGTTTTTTAGGTGAGCTTCTGAGATTTTTAAATATTCGC
>JAQUTS010000073.1 GCA_028694275.1 Candidatus Gastranaerophilales bacterium | reverse complement strand
TTCAATACCCATTTCATACGCAAGATTGAGCATCGTATTGTATATCGCCATATTGTTTTTGGGAGGCATAATCATACCGACGATATTTTTTTTGGCCTTATAAAGCGCATTCAAACATATCGGCCCCATCTCGGGCATGCCTGCAAATAAAATCTTGACCATCTATATAGACCTCGCCAAATAAAATCCGACAAATACCGCCACCAAACCCAAGAAAACACTTGCTATCGGGTATATCAACCCAAGATAATTGTGCCCTGATTTGATTAAATCAAATGTTTCAACAGAAAACGTACTGAACGTTGTAAAACCACCTGCAACGCCCACTGTCATAAAGAGTTTAAGGTTTTGGTTCCAGTGTGATTTTGCCATAAAAACACCCAAAACAAAGCCTAAAAACAAGCTTCCTAAAATATTAATGATAAATGTCCCCAAAGGGAAAACACCGCAAGCTGCTTTTGAACAGGCGAAACTACATAAGTACCTGAGTACAGATCCGATGCCACCACCTAAAAAAATTGCTAATAAGTTCATAACTTTTAGCTAAACCAGTCTATCCGCCAGAATCATTGACTTATACCAATATAATACTATAAAACATTGCTATCATAAAGAAATATTGGTAAAATTGAATATATTTAAATAAGGAGGTCTCTTATGCATAATGTTGATTTTTGGAAAAAATTCCTACTCAGATGCTTTGTTGTAGGATTGGCTCTAATGTGGCTATTGTTTATTGTTTGGTATTTGGTAAGAGATTATTCTTTTGCACTTGCGCATGATCTTTTTGGCATTCACCAAATGTATTACAACAAGCTTGTTATAGACTTTTTTGCAGTATCAAAATACATTCTTTTCTATGTATTTTTGGTACCTTCTTTGGCTTTGTACTGGATGTCTCACAAATACAAATCCGAATGGAAGAAAAACATCAAACTTGATGATTAGTGCAAAGTTTCTTGCTCTTCATTAATGTTATTTTTCAAACCACCTGATAGGAGTTTGAATCTTTTGAATGCAGATTGGCGATCAGGCAACTCATAACAATCCATACATCTTGCTTCGTATGTTTCATCTCCGCCAATCATAATGAGTGGCGAATTAACATCCGCAGGCTCACCGTTGACAAGCCTTTGGGTACGATTTGCATAATCAGACCCGCATTTCATACAAATTGCAGATAATTTATCCACCTTATCAGCCATGCACAAAAGCTCGGGCATTGATCCAAAAGGCTGCGCCTTAAAGTCCAAATCCAAGCCTGCCGCGATGACTTTTTTGCCATTGGCAAGGAGCTGTTTTACAACTTCTACTATTGAAGAATCAAAAAATTGCACTTCATCAAGGGCGATAATTTGATCTTCTTTATCTACAAAGCGAAGAATTTCTCTTGAATCCGCGACTCTTATTGCATCTTGCACAAGGCCGTTACGTGATTCTATATAATCACCTTTTACTCTTGTATCAACAACAGGGAAGAAGATTTTGAGGCGTTTTTTTGCGATAATTGCCCTTTTGACACGTCTTAAGAGTTCCTCGGTTTTTCCGCAACTCATAGGCCCTGCAATCATCTCAAACTTATAATTGTCCATTTTCTCCCCCCGGCAAAAATCTCTCTCCATTTAATATTACAGCTCTTGTGATGTGTGTGCAACTATCCTAACAAGATTTTTACAATCTGAAATTTTTTGCAAAAATCTCAAAAAATAGACAAACACAACTCAATGCATTACAATATACAAATATATTTTTTATAAAAAGAAGGGAATAAATTATGAAAAAAAATATTATTCTTGCGGCACTTATTTTAGGCTTTGCGGCAATATCATTTGCTCCTGCAGCTTTTGCAAAATGCTCTTGCGATATCAATAAAAACGACTGCCAAGGTACAAAAACTTGCTGTACTTCACAACAAGCTGATGTTTGCAAATGCAGAGAATGCGGAAATTTCTGCAACTGCTCAAAATGCACTTTTAAAAAACAAGCAAATAAAGCTAAAAAATAAATTTAAGCAATTATAATTCTCTATTTTCACAAGGATACGAATGGCTCTGTATCTGTTTTTCTATCTTGAAATTTTTTTGATGGTAAAATAATCAAAGAATAGAAAAAAAGGGAGAGCTAAATGCTTCAAGCAGGAATTGTAGGATTACCAAACGTCGGAAAATCGACTCTTTTCAACGCCATAACATCAACGGCAAAAGCAGAATCTGCCAACTATCCGTTTTGCACAATTGAGCCAAATGTGGGCGTTGTGACTGTTCCTGATGAGCGTCTGTACAAACTTCAAGACCTTGTAAAAACACAAACAGTTATCCCTACAGCTATTGAATTTGTTGACATAGCAGGGCTTGTCAAAGGCGCAAGCAAAGGCGAAGGACTTGGAAATCAATTCCTCCATAATATTCGCGAAGTCGATGCCATCATACAGGTGGTAAGATGTTTCGATGATGAAAACACAATCCACGTAGCAGGCAAAATCGACCCGCTTGATGACATAGAGGTCATCAATACAGAACTAGCTTTGGCTGATCTTACAAGTATTGAAAAAAGAAAGGCCAGAATCCTAAAACAAGTCAAGGCCAAAGAAAAAGAAGCTTTGCTTGAAGATACTGTACTTGATAAAATCCAAAATCTGCTCGAAGCAGGTACTTTTTTCTCAATGAGTAATTTTACGGAAGAAGAAATCCCTGTTGTAAAAGGATTGCATCTTCTTTGCTCCAAACCAGTAATCTATGCCGCAAACGTATCAGAAAATGACCTTGCAACAGGCAATGATTATGTCACAAGAGTCCAAGAATACGCCAAAAAACACGGCGCAGGCGTTGTTATAATCAGTGCCCAAATAGAGTCAGAACTCATCGAACTTTCTGCCGAAGAGAAAAAAGAATATCTGTCTGATCTTGGCGTTGAAAGCTCAGGCGTTGAACGAATGATTAAAGAAGTCTATGACTTGCTCGGTCTTCGCACATACATTACAGCCGGAGAAAAAGAAGTCCGCGCATGGACTATCCACACAGGGGACAAAGCACCTGCAGCAGCGGGTGTAATCCATACAGATTTTGAGAAAGGATTCATCAAAGCAGAAGTAATCAGCTACGATGATTTCATCAAATGCGGCTCTCATACCAAAGCCAAAGAGGCAGGCAAAGCAAGACTTGAAGGCAAAGAATATGTCGTTCAAGACGGCGATATAATGACATTCAGATTCAATAACTAAAAACTTTTAAGTTTTTCTTTTACTCTGCATTACTGCCTGAGAAAGGGCTGAAGCATAAAGAATCTTGCCTTGAGAAACTTCCCAGCATTGAACTCTGTCGATATTGGTATTGTTGATTGAAGTTTTTTTAGTCTCAAACACGGGGTAATCGTCCCCCTTATAAAGATTATTTTCCCAATGCAATGGCTGCAAATTTGAAATAACATTAGTTCCGCCTTCAACTACAGGTTTGATATGATCAACTTCCCACCCGTAAGTGCTGTTTCTGTTACCATAATCACCGTATGATATCCAAGCATCTGCCACATCTTTTTTATATCTAAGCCCGTTTTTGTCTCTATATTCCTGATTTGGGTTTGAGGACCAGATATATTCAATATCCTGATCCGACCATTCTGCCATGATTAACTCTCCTAGAACTAGTAACTAAGGCCTAGTATAAGTTATTTTTAAAAAACATGGAAATAATATTAATATATTACCTTCAAGAATATTAACAACTAAATCTCTACATCAATCTCCACAGAATGAATTTCGCCCATCATAACTTCTTCGGCCTTTTTGAAATCTTCTTCTGTGTCGATATCAATAATGTAAGGTGTCTCTAAAATATACGGATTTTCACCGATAAAATCTTTGAATTTGTGAAAAGCATCAGCTTTAATGGCATAAATGGCCCCGTTTTCGCCCCAGATTTCTTCATTAAGGTGAACATCTTGCCATCTTGGACGCAAATGATAGTCATAAAGCCCTATTGTCTTACCATTGTGGCATTTTTTCCACAAGGCCATTGTGTATGAGACTTTGTGCCCTGTAAAAACAGAATCAAAATCAGATGTAATAAGTTTTTCAACCACGTTATCTATCATTTGTGCAGTCTTTGTGGGCGTTGTAGGCTGCAAAAGAATAATAATATCAGGATCATATCCTTGAGCCTTGAGCTCATCCACTGCATGAACAACGCAAGGTGCGGATTTGGTTTCATCTTGTGCAAGCTCATAAGGCCTGTCGATAACATCCGCCCCAAAAGCTCTTGCTACTTGTTTTATCTCAAAATCTTCCGTAGATAAAACAACTTTGTTAATGTATTTGGATTTGTGCGCTGTCTCAATTGTGTGCGCAATAAGAGGTTTGCCGCAAAGAGGTTTCAGGTTCTTTCTCGGAACCCTCTTTGAGCCGCCGCGGGCAAGAATAACTCCTACTATATTCATAATCTATCCTATTTTTATACGTAAATACATTTTAATACATATGCAATTTATTTTGTAATTGTAAAGTTTCATTCATCTGCCGATTATGTCAGATCAATGTATTTTGGTGTAATATTATTATTATGATTAAAAACATTTTGAAAAAACTGTCTTTGGGGCAAAACTTAACCGCAGAAGAAACATCGGATTTTGTAGAAGCTGTAGCTTTTGACTCAATCACACCGGCTCAGCTTGGTGCGTTCATTATTGGAATAACAGCTAAAACCCCAACCGTAGATGAGATGACAGGGATTGTGATAAAGCTCCGTGATTTTGCTCACAGAGTGGATTTTGGGGACAAAAATATCGTCTGCTCTTGCGGCACTGGTTCTGATAATTCGGGTAGTTTCAATATTTCAACAGCCGCCGCCATTGTATGTGCAGCCGATGAAAGCACAATCGTCGCCAAGCACGCCAATTGTGCTATTTCAAGCAAATGCGGAAGCTCAAATGTCTTAGAAGAGCTTGGTATCAAACTTGCTAAAACCCCATCAGAAGCAAAAGAGCAGGTAGAAAATTTCAATATTACATTTTTGCACTCGCCGTTTTTTAACACTGCGGTGGGCAAAATCAACCCGATAAGAAAAGAACTCGGAATGAGAACTCTTTTCAACTTCACAGGGCCTTTGATTAATCCTGCATTCCCGACAGGGCAAGCCTTTGGGGCATCATCTGATGCTATGGCAGAAAAAATGATACAGGTCCTAAAAAACACAGGCAGCAAAAGAGCTATGATTTTTACAGGAATTGACCCTTTGATAGATGAAATAAGCGTTTGCGGCAAAACAAAAATATTCAGATTGCAAAATGGAATCATTGACAGCTTTATCGCAGAACCTGAGGATTTTGGAATAAAAAAAGCCTCTTTAGAATCACTAAAAGGCAATGACGTCTCAGAAAATGCTCGAATCATCAAAGGGATTTTCAAAAATGAAATTCAAGGCCCCAAAAAAGATACTGTAGCAATCAATGCAGCTGCACTGTTTTGGGCATCGGAAAAGTGCGAAAAACTTGAAGACGGGCTCAGTCTTTCGTATAATCTTATTGAAACAGAAAAAGCTTTTAACAAATTAGAAGAATTAACATGGCAAAAGATAAAACAAATAAAATAAAAAAAGTAGCATTCCCGCATATGGGAACGGTTTATGTAGTTTGGTCCACAGCTCTTAAAAAACTCGGATTGGAAGCTTTCATTCCGCCCAAAACAAGCAAAAAAACTCTTTCTTTGGGTGCAAAATACAGCCCTGAGTCAATTTGCCTTCCATACAAACTCGTTTTGGGCAACTTTATCGAAGCTTGCGAGGGCGGTGCCGATGCGGTTGTAATGATTACATCTCCGGGGATTTGCCGTCTTGGTGAATACGGACGCATTATCAATCATACATTGAGCGATCTTAAATACACAACAAAATACATAGACCTAAACCTCTATGGCGGATACAAGGCTATGTACAATTTTTTGACAGAAATATCAGGCATCAAAAACCCATTCAAACTTATTGATGCTCTCATCATCACAATCAAAAAAGTTTTTGTATTAGACAGATTAGAAAAAGTTCTGGCCTATTATAGAGCCAGAGAAGTCAAACACGGCGCCGCTGAAAAGATTTTTAACAAAGGACTCGATAAGATAGCTGAAGCGATGACTCTTGGCGATCTTAAAAAAGCTGAAAAAGAAATTTCCAGAGAGATTTCAAAAGTCCAAGTAGACCCAACTAGAGAAATACTCCATGTTGATTTAACAGGAGAAATTTTCTTGGTACTTGATTCTTTTTCCAACCAAAATCTCGAAAGAGAACTCGGTAAACTTGGTGTACAAACCCGCCGAAGCCTTACTATAGGCAGTTGGATTAAAGATGCCATAACACCCGGTATTTTCAAAAAAGGAGAAACCCATCTTGAACGTGCGGTCAAATTCGCAGCTCCTTATCTCAAAAGAGACATAGGCGGCGATGCCCTAGAATCAGTCAGTGACGTGGCTTATGCCGACCATAGAGGAATTGACGGAATCATCCACATAAGTCCTTTTACGTGCATGCCTGAGATTATGTCACAAAATATTTTCCCTTCTATGAGAGAAAATTGCGAAATCCCTATTTTGGCCCTAATAATGGATGAACAATCGGGCAAAGCAGGCTATATCACGCGCCTTGAGGCATTTTGCGATTTAATGAGAAGAAAAAAACGCAAAGCCCAAGTAAAAAGTATTAAATAAAAACAGCAAAAAGCCTATCATATAATGGCTTTAACATGTTAAGTTTCTTAAAAAATGACCTAAAAAAATAAAAAACAGGTCAATTTATTTTGCAAAAAATTCTTTATATATCTAAGGACAAACAAGGATAAATAATGGGATTTTTTAACACTTTTTCTGAAATAGCCAAAAATCAGGACAACTTCCATCAGTGGGAACAAAAAAAAGCTGATGAAGAAGTGAAGCGTGAAAAATATTTCGCCCAAAATCCTATTCCTGAAGAACAAAAAAAAGACACGGCAGAATTCAGCCGCGTAGCTATCGAAACTATCGACTTTATGGATGCCAAATCAGAAAACAAGTCAGAATCTGTAGAAATGGCCTCTGATATGGCAACAGGCCTGGCTGCAGAAGCAGGCTTTATAGGGTCAGCTGTGGCTCTTTTTATGGATAACAATAAAAAAAGAAAAGCCATACAAGATGCTGATAGAAGCCTTTCTCGATATATAGACAACCTTAATTTCAAACATGAAAATGGTTATTATACAGAAGGCAAGATTCCTCAAATAAGCCTCGAGCAAAAAGAGGCAATAATCAAAGATCTGAGAACCAACAGGCTTGTGCACAGCTACAAAACAGGCTACGTTATGGCCAAAAGACCTCCTTTGGGAATAAATGTTATCCTTGATGAAAATAATTACAAAAAACTAAAACCCGAAACAAAAAAATATTTTTCAGACCTGATAAATGATGAAGTCTTAAAAAACGCCAAAAAAACAAAAGGCTTTGGAAACAAACTCATCATAATCCCTGCCCTTGTCGCACTTGGCATCGGTGCTGTAGGTCAAGTAGCGGGCACTATTTTGCAGGTAAGAGCATCCAAAATAGCCAGATTCCAGGCCAGAGAAGAACTCAAAGACACCAAGAATTTTGTTGAATATACCGATGAACAAAAAGCTCAAGCCCAACAAATTGCAGGGCAAATTGAAATCCCCAAAGAGAAAAAATCAGGCAGTATAAGAGATATCATTAGTCTGATGAAAGACTACGGCAAATACCAAAGAAACAGCAAAATGATGGATAATGTTCACCTTTATGATATTCAAGAACAAAATCCTCAAAAAGCTTACGAAAGACAAAAAGTCCTAAATAAAGCCATTACTCACATAAATAACACAGCAGAAGAATACTCAGAAAATATGGAAACCGCAGCAGGGGTGGTTTTGGGCTCAGCTGTGTTAGGCGGTGCAGCTTTTGGTAAAATATCAGAATTTATCGTCAAAACATTCAGCAAAAAAGACGGTAAAAAAGCCATAGAGCAAGTTATTGAAAAACAAGCTCCTGAAGCTATAGAAAAAACCAAACCAAGCCTATTAAAAAACATAGGCAAAGCCCTATGGCAAATGGCAAAACTCAAACCCGGAATATTTGGCGGGGTTGTGGGTCTTTTGATTGCAACACCTCTTGCAACAAAACTCCAAAAAAACGCCTCAAGAGCAGGAAGATACAAAGCCAAACGCGAACTTGAAGAAAATCCAACTAGTTTTGTTCACGTAGATGATCAAAAACTCGCCACTATTGATACAAAAGGCAAAGTCAAAAAAAGCGGCTTCTTAGATGTAATCAAATCAGTCCCTGAATCTATCAAACTGATGAGAGATTACGGCAAATACAAGAAAAATGTTTTGACAAAAAGAAAAGCAATGCAAGAAGCCCTAAAACAAACAAATATCTCACAAGAACAAATGGCAAATGCTGAAGCTCTAAAAGTAAGGCTCTATAAATCTTTCGATGTTATTGATGACTATTCACAAAACTACTCAGAAAAAATGGAAGCAGCAACAGTAATAACAAAAAGCACAATAAGCACACTGATGATATTTGGGGCGATGCTTCCTGCATTT
>JAQUTS010000072.1 GCA_028694275.1 Candidatus Gastranaerophilales bacterium | reverse complement strand
GATAGCTTTATCTGTCATTCCTTCTTTTTCAAGAAGCTTGGCAAACTTGAAATGCACATCATAATTAAGAGAATTGGCCCCAAGAGAATCTTTATAAGCCTCCATCGCATTTTGATTTTGGGAAAGTAATACAAACAAATCACCCGCATTATCAAGAGCCAAAGCCCTCAAAGAAGGATCTTTTGCAACTTCCATAAATTCTATAATCGCCTGAGGAAAAAATCCCTGCGCGCGAAGTTTTTTACCTTCCAAGAATCTGCTTTTGGGATCTATGGGAAAATTATTATCAACCAAACAATCCCTCAATGTTTTTTCGCTGATGCTTGCTTTTTGAAGTTCTATCGCTGTGGGGTTTTGGCAATATTTAAGATAAAAAATCGCCGCCCTAAAATCATTTGCAGCTTTTTTGTAATCGCCTTGCCCAAGATAATCAATCCCCCGTCTATAATAAGCATCGGACAAATTGGACTGTATTTCAGGGATATTAGGATATTTGGAGATAGCTTGCGATAGCTCTGTAACCGCCGCAGAATAGTTGTTGGAACTTAGAGAAATAATCCCTTTTTGGTAATTGTCATCACTCAAAAACGGCGGCGTATAAGCAAAAGCCATGCCCCCTATCGTAACAGATGCGGCCAAAAGTGTTGTAAATACTGCTTTTTGTGTTGTTCTATGCATAGTTTCTCCGTTGGTATCATTGTACAACACTTTATTTTTTTGTTGTATTTAAAGAATATTTTTTTACAAAAGCAGCAAATGAAGTTATAATTTACACATCTGTAGAGTGGTTTTATGGGGTCTCAAATGAAAATAACAGATTTAATAAGCAAAAAAAAACACGGCCTTGAGCATTCAAAAGAAGAAATAGATTTTTTGATAAGAGGAATCCTGTCAAACTCAATCCCTGATTATCAACTCAGTGCTTGGCTTATGGCTGTTTATTTCAGGGGGCTCAATACCGATGAAACGACCTATCTCACATATGCCATGGCAAATTCAGGGGATGTTTTGGACCTCTCAGAATTTGGAGAAAACACAGTCGACAAACACTCAACCGGCGGCGTCGGAGACAAAATAACACTCATTTTGCTCCCTCTATTAGCACAAGCAGGTCTTCCGGTGGCAAAGCTATCAGGCAGAAGCCTCGGGCACACAGGCGGTACCATAGACAAACTTGACTCTATACAAGGATTCGACACTTCTTTGCCCATAAATAAATTTTTGGAACAAGTCAAAAAAATAGGCGTAGCAATTGCAGGACAAACAGTAGAGCTTGCACCTGCTGATGGAAAACTCTATGCAATGCGTGATGTAACAGCAACGGTCGATAGTATGGGGCTAATCGCATCAAGTGTTGTCTCCAAAAAAATTGCCGCAGGCGCAAAAATCATCATTCTTGATGTCAAATACGGTTCAGGAGCTTTTATCAAAACAAAAGAAGAAGCACTAGAGCTCTCAATGCTTATGAAAGAAGTTGCAAAAAGACTCGGCCGTAATCTAATTTGTGCCATAACATCAATGGAAGAGCCGCTCGGACTTGCCATTGGCAACAGTCTTGAAATACAAGAAGCCATCGACACATTATTGGGAAAAGGGCCAAAAGACACAACTGAATTGACTCTTCACCTTGGAGCCATAGCCCTTACCGAAGCCAAAAAGGCCAAATCAGCAAAAGAAGCCTATGAACTTTTGGAAAAATCCCTGAATGACGGCTCCGCGTACAGAAAATTTGAAGAACTAATAAAAGCACAAGGCGGAAACCTTGATAACGGACTTCCAAAAGCTAAATATCAAATTCCCGTAACCGCCAAAAAATCAGGATATATTAAAAACGCAGACGCACTAACCATCGCAAAAGCAGCCAAATCCTTGGGAGCAGGACGCGATAGAAAAGAAGACCCGATTGATTATTCTGTAGGAGTTGTTCTCAACAAAAAAACAGGTGATAAAATCGATCAAGGCGAAATCCTTGCGACTTTGCACTCAAATACTCAAAACACACAAGAAATTGCGGAGCAAATTTGTACCGCATTTGAAATATCAAACGAAAAACCCGAAAAAGAACCCTTGATTTACAAAATAATCTAACCAAAAAGGCACACAAAAACAGTGCGCCTTTTTAATTCAAATCTATTATAAGAAATTTCTTACAGATGTTTTTCGATGTTTGAAACCAAAGAAGCTTTGGCCATAACACCTACCAAACGCTCAACAGCCTCGCCGCCTTTAAACACCAAAATGCTTGGGATTCCGCTGATGCTGTATTCTTGAGCAATTTTTAGGTTTTCATCAGTATTAACCTTAACAACTTTTATTTTGTCACCAAAATCATCTGCTATTTCATCAATAACGGGTGAAAGTTTTCTGCAAGGTCCACACCAAGGAGCCCAAAAATCCACCACAACAACAGGTGTGTCAGACTGTTTTACCTCTTGATCGAAATTTGATTCATTTACTTCAAGTGCTTTTGACATAAAATTATCTCCTGCGAATTTAATTTAAAAAATTTACTTTTTGATTTTATCATAATAAACTAAAAAGTATAGGGGTCGATATGGCAAAAATAGAAAAACTGGTAAAAAGTAAAAAACTCAAGAAAAAGCTGCGCAAGCTTGCGCGCAAAACTTTTTTGCTGAATAAACACTTTTTGACACTTGATTGGTACATTCTAAGAGGTCTTTTTGAGTCCTTTTTGATGGGACTTGTTATTTTTACATCAATTATTTTTGCTTCAGACACACTTTTGACCCTGATAAAACAAATCAGCTTGTACGGAATCCCTTTCAATGTGGCGATTTTTATCGTCATACTGAAACTACCGGCAATTTTGTCAATGACAATACCTATGGGGGTGCTATTGGCAACGGTTATGACCATCAACAAGCTCAGCATGGACTCAGAACTCTCTATTATGAGAGCTTGCGGCATCAGTCTTGCCCGAATAGCAAGACCTGTTTTCATCTTTGGGATAGCAGCAATGCTATCGGGGCTTGTAGTCAATGAGCTTTTTGCTCCTATTGCAAACGCTCAGGCCAAAAAACTCACCATTTGGGCAATGCAGCAAAAAAACGTACCAAACGGAACTGAAAACTTCACTCTCAAAGAACTCAAAGACGGCAAACTCAAACGACTTTTCTACATATCAAAATGCGAAGACAACAAACTCTACGGCGTAACGCTTTTGGACTTGTCAAAAAAAGATTCCACTATGCTCTTGCAAGCAAAAGAAGGCAAAGCGCAAAAAACTTTTTGGGAATTCAAAAACGGAGTAATCTACACCGTATCAGAAAGCGGAAAGGTGCTTAATGCAACGATTTTTGGCGATTTAGATTATTATAACAACCCCGATCTGATGAATCTTGTTGATAAAGATTACGAAAAAGAAATCACAACAATAAGACTTATTAAATATCTCTATACCCACAGAAATGAACCTGCAAAAGAACTTGCACCGTTTTGGATGGAGCTTTATAACAAACTTGCACTGCCTATGATGTCCGTGATTTTTGTCCTCATAGGTGTACCTTTGGCCATAACACCGCCAAGAGTCAGATTTAACAGAGGTTTTTTATTCAGTATCGGCGTAATTTTCTTCTATTACATACTGCAGGCTTTGGCATCATCTTTGGGTGAAACTTGCATGCTTCCGCCGTTTTTAGGGACTTGGCTTCCTAATATCGTAATTGCATCAGTAGGCGGATATCTCTTCTACAAAAAGGCTTTTAAGATTTAATTTTTAAGACAAGTTTACAAAAAACTTGATTTAAAAACATGTTTTTAATAAAGTACCATGTACGAACCAAAGACAGTTGGCAGTCTCTGACCCTAAGGCACATCGTGCACCAACCCAGGTAAGAAAATATTTTTAATATTCTTATTGGAAAATCTGCGGTTTTATGACGTAGGTTTTTTTGTTTTTTAAGAACCTAATCAAAATACTATATAACGTTAGAAAGGGCACAAACATGGCAACAAAAGCTTTTAAAGCAGAAAAAATTGAAGCCGTAAAAGCCAAAATAGCACAAGCTAAAGTAGCAATTGTCACCGAAAACAAAGGTCTTTCAGTTGCAAAAATTACCGAATTAAGACGTAATCTTCAAAAAGAAAACGGCGATTATACAGTAATCAAAAACACTTTGGCAAAACTTGCTATCGAGGGTACAGAATTCGCACCTTTAGCAGAATTGCTGACTGGTCCTGTTGTTCTGGCTCTTGGCTTTGAAGACCAAGTGTCACCTGCAAAAGTTCTTGCTCAATTTGCAAAAGACAAAGTAAATGCAGAGAAAGTAACTATAAAAGGTGGATGTTTGGATGGCAAATTGCTTAATGCAAAAGAAGTTGATGCATTGGCAAAACTTCCTTCAAAAGAAGAACTTTATGCAAAAATGCTTGGCTGCGTAAACTCACCTGCTTCAGGTATCGCAAACGCTACAAACGGCGTATTGAGAGCGTTAGTTTATGCAATGGATCAAGTAAGACAACAAAAAACAGCCTAAACGGTTGTGAAGCCAAAAGACAAAGTGTGAACTTTGCTTTTACGAATTTTGGCAAGGCCGAACGCACAGCGTGAGCGCCGTCCCTGCGAAGCTAAAACAGATGAGCCGCCAATAATTCAAGACAAAAGGGACATCAACAAAAACGTACAATACAAAAACAAATACAAAAAGGAGAAATAAAAATGAGTAAAGTAGCAACAATCCTAGAATCAATCGAAGCTTTGACATTGCTTGAAGCAGCAGAACTTGTAAAAGCTATGGAAGAAAAATTCGGCGTATCAGCAGCAGCTCCAGTAGCAGTTGCAGCAGGCCCTGCAGCAGCAGCTGCCCCAGCTGAAGACGAAGCTTCTACAGTAGATATCATCTTGGCATCAGCCGGTGCTAACAAAATCAACGTATTGAAAGAAGTAAGAACTATCACAGGTCTTGGCTTGAAAGAAGCTAAAGATCTAGTTGATGCAGCTCCAAAAGCTATCAAAGAAGGCGTTGACAAAAAAGAAGCCGAAGAAATCAAAACAAAACTTGAAGCAGCCGGCGCTACTGTTGAACTTAAGTAGCGAAATCTTGACGAGAATGAGTGCATAGCACGAAATTCGTCTTGCGAAGCCTCTGGCGGAATGGAGGATTTTGCGACAGCAGAATCAAAATGAAGCGAAAGAGGATGAGCTGTCAAGTATTTCAAGACATTTACGGATGTAAAAAAAGCCGAGGTGAACACCTCGGCTTTTTTCATGCCTTTATGTTTGATACTACGCTTCAAAAAACATCTGACAACAAAAATAAAGACGAAAAACATTTTTCGTCTTTAACAAATTTTCACAAAAGCCCCCACCAAAACAATACTATCAGAGATTGTGAAGAATCTTGACATAAAAAGGTGGACATGCCCTAAAAAGTATGTTTACTAGTTGACTCTCAATCTTTTTGTTCTATTCTATTAGTAGCATAGGTTACTATGCCTTTTTTATAAAAAAGAAAACAAATTTCATAAGAACGCTAAGGTGGAAACGGAGTGACGAAAGTCGTGCTAGAAACACAGTCTGAGGCGAGCTTGAAAAAGCCGGCTTAGTAGCTGGCGACAAAAATAGACCACATAAAACAAGGCGAGGTTAATAAATGTCGACAATAAAAGATTATACTCCGAGAGTCACGCCGATGGGGGCATCCGCGACTCGTTTAGATGATCTACCCGATTTAATCGAAATTCAAAAGAAGTCTTTTGAATGGTTCCTAAAAGAAGGTTTGAAAGAAGAATTACTTTCTTTCTCTCCAATTAAAGACTATACAGGACGTTTGGAATTACACTTCCTTCCAAACTATACTTTTGATTCTCCAAAATACACAGAAGAAGAAGCTCGTATCCACGATGCAACATACGCAAAACAGCTTCGTGTAATGATGAGACTTGTAAACCGTGACACAGGGGAAATCAAAGAACAAGAAGTTTATATCGGTGATATCCCGACTATGACTGACAAAGGTACCTTTATCGTTAACGGTGCGGAACGTGTAATCGTTTCTCAAATCGTTCGTTCACCTGGTATCTATTTCAAAAGAGAAGTTTCTCCGACGGGTAAACGTCTTTTTAACGCTACATTGATTCCTAACCGCGGGGCATGGTTAAAAATCGAAACTGACTCCAATGATGTGATTTCAGTTAAAATTGATAAAAACAGAAAAATCCCTGCAACAACATTGCTAAAAGCATTAGGGATTTCTGAGCTTGAGATGGATTCATTGTTCACTCACGCTGATTTCTTAAAGAAAACTCTTGATAAAGATTCAGCCGAAAACTCAGATGAAGCTTTGATTGAAGTTTACAAAAAACTTCGTCCGGGAGATCCGGCTTCAGCTTCAGGCGGTAAGGCTATTCTTGAAAGCAGATTCTTTGATGACAAAAAATATGACCTTGGAAAAGTAGGTCGTTACAAAATGAACAAAAAACTCGGACTTAACGTTCCTGAGCACGTAAGAACACTTACTGTTCAAGATATCGTTGCAGCTATCGAGTATTTGATGAACTTAACTTATGATGAAGGTTCTTTGGATGATATCGATCACTTGGGTAACAGAAGAATCCGCTCAGTAGGCGAATTGCTTCAAAACCAATTCAGAATTGGTCTTGCCCGTTTAGAGCGTATCGTAAAAGAACGTATGACATTGCATGATACAGATACTTTGACTCCATTGAGTTTGCTCAACACAAAACCACTTGTGGCCGCGTTGAAAGAGTTCTTCGGATCATCTCAGTTATCACAGTTCATGGACCAAACTAACCCACTTGCAGAGTTGACTCACAAAAGAAGAATCTCAGCTCTTGGGCCTGGCGGTTTGGCTCGTGAGAGAGCAGGTTTTGCGGTTCGTGATATCCACCCTTCACACTACGGAAGAATTTGTCCCGTTGAAACACCTGAAGGTCCAAACGCAGGTTTGATCGGTTCATTGGCATCTCACGCGAGAGTTAATGAATACGGATTTGTCGAATCTCCGTTCTTTAAGGTTGTAGACGGTCACGTAACCGATGAGGTTCTATACTTGACAGCTGACGAGGAAGAAAACTTCCGTGTAGCTCCAAGTGACTTGGAACTTGATGAAAACAGAAACATCAAAGCTGATTATGTACCTTGTCGTTACAGATCAGAATTTACAATGGGTAAATCAAAACAGGTTGACTATATGGGGGTTTCTCCTATTCAGATCATCTCTGTTGCGACATCTTTGATCCCATTTATCGAGCACAATGATGCGAACAGAGCGCTTATGGGCTCAAACATGCAACGTCAAGCGGTACCTCTTTTGAGAACTGAAAGACCAAGAGTCGGTACAGGTCTTGAAAAAAGAGCCGCATGTGACTCAGGTATGGTTGTAGTGGCAAGCTGCGACGGTACAGTTGAGCGTGTAATCGGTGAAGAAGTTCAAATTCGCGATAACCAAGGCAATTTGGTAGTTCACCCGTTAATGAAATATGTAAGAAGCAACCAAGATACTTGTATCAACCAAAAACCGATTGCCTATGCAGGCCAAAAGGTTAAAAAAGGCGATGTAATCGCTGACGGTGCATCAACAAATCTTGGTGAACTTTCACTGGGCAAAAACGTAATCGTTGCGATGATGCCTTGGGAAGGCTATAACTTCGAGGATGCGATCTTGCTTTCTGAAAGATTGGTTCATGACGATGTATTTACATCAGTCCACATCGAAAAACTTGAAATAGATGCTCGTCAAACTAAACTCGGACCCGAAGAAATCACTCGTGAAATTCCAAACGTATCAGAAGATTCACTCAGACACCTTGATGAACGCGGAATCGTTCGTATCGGTGCAAAAGTTTATGCTGATGATATCTTGGTCGGTAAAATCACGCCAAAAGGTGAATCTGAGCATCCGCCCGAAGAAAAACTATTGAGAGCAATCTTTGCTGAAAAAGCAAGAGACGTTAAAGATAACTCACTTCGTGTACCTCACGGTGAAGGCGGTCGTGTTGTCGATGTTAAAGTATTCGACAGAGAAAAAGGCGATGAACTTCCACCGGGTGCTAACACAGTAATCAGAGTATACGTAGCTCAAAGACGTAAAGTATCAGTAGGTGACAAACTTTCAGGACGTCACGGTAACAAAGGTATCGTATCAAGAATTCTTCCTCGCGAAGATATGCCTTTTATGCCTGACGGAACTCCTGTTGACGTAGTTTTGAACCCGCTGGGCGTACCTTCCCGTATGAACGTAGGTCAAACTTACGAAGCATTGTTAGGATTTGCGGCTTATTTGAGCAATCAACACTATGAAGCTCCTCCTTTCGATGAGATGTATGGTGAAGATTACTCTTCAATTGCTACAAAACATGAGCTTTTAAAAGCAATCGATGAACACGACAAACCATGGGTAAGAAAAGAAGACGGTAAAGTCTATCTTCACGATGGTAGAACAGGTGACAGATTCGATCAGCCTGTTGCAGTCGGATGTACTTATATGTTGAAACTTGTCCACCTTGTAGACGATAAGATCCACGCAAGAAGCACAGGTCCATACTCACTCGTAACTCAACAGCCATTGGGCGGTAAAGCTCAGTTTGGCGGTCAGCGTTTCGGAGAGATGGAAGTTTGGGCTTTTGAAGCGTACGGCGCGGCTTATACTC
>JAQUTS010000071.1 GCA_028694275.1 Candidatus Gastranaerophilales bacterium | reverse complement strand
CTTCTTTGATTTAAGTCTTTGCTCCTGAATTTTTATTTCGACATCATTGATTTTTTCTGCTGCATAAGTGCCTGTTGTAGGATCTTGGGTTACTTCTTGTTTTTTCTTTTGCACGACAGGAACATTTGCTGTATTAGTTTGTTGTTTTTTTTGTACTGTTTTTACAGACGAAGTATGGCCTTTTCCGGTCACTCCTCCTACAGATTGGCTTCCACCCATAAATATATTGCTCCTCTAAAAAATTATCTCTCTAATACATAAACGTTATATCAATCAAAAAATTGCCAAATTTTTTAAATTTGACTGTGAAAATTTTAAAATATTGAATTCCAAAGTGTGTTTTTTGAGCTTTTATCACGATATTTTAGAGGTTTTCCACAAATGATAAATTTTTCTTTACAAAACATATACATTATCTGATAGAGAAATTGGTTTTTCTGTCATCTCTTTGATAAAGTATAGTTAAGAAGATCATGAGGTAAAAAATAATGAATTCAATAGAGAAGCTGAGAAATATAGCTATAATTGCGCACGTCGACCATGGAAAGACTACTCTTGTTGACGGCATGCTTAAACAAAGCGGAGTTTTCCGCGAAAACGAGGTCGTTCAGACTTGTGTACTTGATTCAAACGACATCGAAAGAGAAAGAGGAATCACAATTCTTTCTAAAAACATCTGCATAAACTACGAAGATCATCGTATCAACGTAGTAGACACCCCCGGGCACGCGGACTTTGGCGGAGAAGTTGAACGCGTCCTTGGCATGGTGGATGGAGCCTTGCTTATTGTAGATGCAGCAGAAGGCCCTATGCCGCAAACTCGTTTTGTACTGTCAAAAGCTCTTGAGCTTGGCATCAGAATAGTTGTTGTTATTAACAAAATCGACAGACAAGGTGCAGAGCCACACAGAGCTCTGGATCAAGTTTTTGAACTCTTCTTAGAACTTACAGACAATCAATATCTGCTTGATTTCCCTGTCATATACGCAAGCGGTGTAAGCGGTATTGCAAAAAAAGAAATGGATGACGAATCAGACAACCTAAAACCACTATTTGAGACTATCATAAACGAAATCAAACCTCCAAAAGGAAACCCCGATGATAACCTTCAGTTCCATGTAACAACACTTGATTACAATGAATATGTAGGCAGAATAGCCATCGGACGTATCGTAAACGGTACTATCGAATCAGCCCAACAAGTGACACTTATTACTCGCGAAGGCAAAAACCAACGCGGAAAAGTTGCCAAACTTATCGGCTTTGACGGTTTAGGCAGAATTGATATCCAATCAGCACAAGCCGGTGATATCGTAGGTATCTGCGGATTCCCTGATGTACAAATCGGTGAAACAATATCAAGCACAGAAGATCCTCAAGCATTACCGCTTATCAATATTGATGAGCCTACTTTGCAGATGAATTTTTCTGTTAACGATTCACCATTCTCAGGCTTGGAAGGAAAATTCGTAACTTCTCGCCAAATAAGAAAAAGACTTTACCAAGAACTCGAAAAAAACGTCAGCCTTCGTGTTGAAGACACAGAGAACACAGATGTTTTCAAAGTTTCAGGCAGAGGCGAACTTCACCTTGGTATCTTAATCGAAACTATGCGCCGCGAGGGGTATGAGTTTCAGGTATCTAAGCCTGAAGTAATTTTTAAAGAAGTAGACGGCGTTCAGTGCGAACCTTATGAAAACCTTGTTGTTGATGTTCCTTCTGATTATGCAGGAAGCTGTATCGAAAAACTTGCCCAAAGAAAAGGTGAATTGAAAGATATGCAAGCAAACGGCATCAGAACAAATATCAGTTTTTCTATCCCTGCAAGAGGCCTTATCGGATTCAGAAGTGACTTCATCCGTATGACAAAAGGCGATGGCATCATGTATCACGTATTTGATCAATACAAACCTGTAGCGGGTGAAATCCAAAAACAAAGAAACGGATCACTAATCGCGCACGAAGACGGAGAAGCTGTTCCATATGCACTTCACCAATTTGAAGATAGAGGAGTGTTCTTCTTGAATCCAAAAACAAAAGTGTACCGCGGAATGATAGTAGGCGAACACAACCGCCCAACGGATCTTTTGGTAAATGTTTGCAAGAAAAAACAACTTACAAATATGCGCTCATCAGGGGCTGATGTGATGGTGACATTGCAATCTGCCAGAATTATGAGCCTTGAGGATTGCCTTGAGTACATAACAGAAGATGAACTCGTCGAAATCACACCGCAAAACGTCAGAATGAGAAAAGCTTCTTGGGTAAAACTAAGATAACTTATCTACATTAACAAAACACCTAATCCGCCTGCTATTATTAGCTGAAAAGCATAATTCAGGCGGTATTTTTTATTCAAAATTACCAAAATAATCAACAGCAAAATAGCGTGAAAATTGAACAAATCCAACAAACGCCCACTCAGATGAAATTTGTCCAAAGAAAAAATACTCACTTCAAAAACTTTTATCATCGCATATGCAATCATCGCACAAGCAGCGGGACGAAGCCCCCAAAGAGTGATTTTGACAGATGGCTTATCTTGAAATTTGTTCAAAAACCTTGCAAAAACACAAATTACAAACACTGATGGCAGAATTATCCCAAATGTTGCAACCGTACTACCCAAAAAACCTGCTGTTTTAAACCCTGCAAACGTCGCCATATTAATGCCGATAGGCCCTGGCGTTGATTGAGAAATAGCAAGCATATTGACTATATCAGCAGATGAAAACCATCCATATCTCTCTGATAAAGAATATAAAAAGGGAATAGTCGCGTACCCGCCGCCAAAAGAAAATATCCCTATTTTAAAAAACTCAAAAAATAAATGTAAATATATCATTGGACTTCACCCCTAATTTTTTTGACAGCAAAGCCAAACAACCCCGCACTAAAAATAATTATCGCAGGCGAAACAAAAAAACAAGCAATAAAAGCCAAAGCAAAAATAGTAAAAGAAGCTTTATCAACGATGCCTTTTTTGGCAAAGTTCAAAACAGCCTCAAAAATCATCAACAAAACAGCAACATTAATACCAAGCAAAATATCATGGACAATTTTCAGATGCATAAAGTTCATAAATAAAATCGCAACAAGCAAAATTGAAATAAAAGCAGGCAAAATTATGCCCAAAGTCGAAAAAACAGCTCCCAAAGAACGCTGAACCCGATACCCGACCAAAGTAGCAGCATTGACGGCTATAACCCCGGGCAAACATTGGCTTATTACAAAATAATCAAGGAGCTCTTCATTTTTGATCCATTTCCTTTTTTCGACAGCTTCTTGCTTAAAAAAAGGTAAAACCGAATAGCCCCCGCCAAAGTTGAGCAACCCGATGATAAAAAATACACCGAAAAGCTCAACTGTATCGCGAAGCCTGTTTTTCATAACAACTAAATACTTACCTTGTCCAAATTCAACGCTTCTTCCAAAGGAGTATATTCAAGCTCCAATGAATCCGCTACTGATTTGCAAGTAACTTTCCCGTGAAGAACATTCACACCTTTTGCCAAAGCACCGCATTCTTTGACCGCGTCAAGTCCTTTTGCCGCCAATTTCAAGACATAAGGCAATGTTGCATTTGTGAGAGCAAAAGTCGAACTTCTTGCAACTGCCCCGGGGATATTGGCAACAGAATAGTGCAATACGCCGTGTTTTTCGAACACAGGATTGTCATGAGTTGTCACCCTATCAATTGTCTCAATAGAGCCGCCTTGATCAATTGCCACATCAACAATTACAGAGCCTTTTTTCATTTCTTTAACCATATCTTCTGTCACGATATGAGGAGCCTTAGCACCCGGTATCAAAACAGCACCGATTAATAAATCAGCAGTTTTGGCCAAACGCGCAACATTATATGAGTTTGAAATAAGAGTCTTGACTCGTCCTGCAAAAATATCATCAATATATCTGAGTCTATCAAGAGAAATATCCATAATAGTAACATCAGCGCCCATACCTACAGCCATCTTGGCTGCATTAAGACCTACAATACCACCGCCGACGATAACAACTTTACCGGGAGCAATACCCGGAACACCGCCGAGCAAAACACCTGCTCCGCCGTAGTGTTTTTCTAAGAATTGAGCCCCAATCTGAACTGACATTCTGCCTGCCACTTCACTCATAGGCTGAAGCAAAGGCAAATGACCCAAATTATCCTGAATTGTTTCATAAGCAATAGCAGAGACTTTATTTTTGACAAGAGCCTCTGTCAAATGCGGCTCAGCTGCCAAATGCAAATACGTGAACAAAAGCTGATTTTCACGGAATAAATCATATTCAGAAGCCAAAGGCTCTTTAACTTTCACAATCATATCCGCAGTATCTACAACTTCTTGGGGAGTTGATAGGATTTTTGCGCCGACTTTTTTATAATCTTCATCATAAATTCCGCTGCCAACACCTGCATTAGTTTCAATATATACAGTGTGTCCTGCCTTAACAAGTGCGTCTACTCCTGATGGAACAAGTGCCACACGATGTTCGTTTGCTTTGATTTCTTTAATTACGCCGATTCTCATAGTAATCTCCCTCTATAACTTTACATAAATAAAAACACTAAATAACAACCGATTCAGTCAAAATGCAATGGGGATCAATCAACAATTCTCTCATATAATTTTGGCTAGAAGCATTACTTTTAAATAATACTCCTAAAGTGTAACAAAATTCAATTTTATGTTCAATGACAATTTTTTTATGCCTTTTTGGCTTTTTTAAGGAAAAAACTTGTCATTTTGCACAAATATTTCAAACCGATTGCATTTTTTTACAATTATAAAAACACAAATCATCACTTATGAAAATTCCCCATCTGTTTTTTTCAAAAATCAAAAAACAAACCAATTACAGGAATTTTACACAAATTTACAAACTCAAATATTTTTTGCCGTGAACTCCGCCTTGGACTTCGTGGATATTTTGTATAGAAACAAAAGCACTGTCATCATAATCATAAACAACATCTCTGACCTTTGAAAGCTCAAGACGATTGACTATGCAGTATATTATTTTGCGGTCCTGCCCAGAATACGCACCTTGCCCATGCAAAAACGTCACCCCGCGACCAAGTTCATGCATAATACTGTTGGCAATTTCATCAGGTTTATCCGTTACAATCAGCATAGCTTTTGAATCATCAAAGCCTTCTATCACAACATCAATTGTTCTTGCTATGACAAAGTATGCAAGGATGGAATACATTGCATTGTCCCATCCGAAAACAAAACCTGCAGATCCCAAAATGAAAATATTGAAAAACATAATAATTTCGCCGACAGAAAATCCGATTTTTTTCGAAATCGAAAGCGCAACGACTTCTGTTCCATCCAGCGATCCATTATTACGAAGGATAAGCCCAACGCCAACCCCTACAAGCAATCCGCCAAAAACGCATGCAAGAAGGGGATTCCCCGTAATCTTATACGCATGTCCGAGCAAACTGATAAATCCGCCAAGACAAAACAATGAATAAAGCGAACAAAAAAGGAATTTTCGTCCCAGATTTTGCCACCCGAACAAGAAAAACGGAAGGTTAAAACACACAATCAAAATACCCAAAGGCCATGATTTGAGATAACTCACGATAATAGAAATACCGATTATCCCGCCGTCAATAATGTTATTGCACACCAAAAACCATTCAAGCCCCAATGCAACCAAAAAAGCCCCGAGTGTAAGTATGAAAAATTTTAAAATGATTTTTTTAACCACTAACAAGTCACCATAGATATTACCTCTACATCTGATGGAAATTTAGATCTTCCACCAAGAGCCTCAAGCTCAATGATAAAACCCATTCCTGCAACTTCACCGCCGACTTTTTTGACAAGTTCACAAGCTGCGGCAGCTGTGCCGCCTGTCGCCAACAAATCATCAACTATCAAAACTCTTTTGCCTTTTTCGATAGCGTCTTTGTGAATCTCAAGCGTATCAGAACCATACTCAAGATCGTATGTAATGCTCTCAACATCAGCAGGCAATTTGCCCGGCTTTCTGATAACAACAAAACCCGCACCAAGGTTGTAAGCCAACGGAGTTCCAAAAATAAAACCTCTTGACTCAACTCCTGCAACGTAATCGATTTTTTTGTCTTTAAATTGTTCCGTCAAAAAATCAATTGTATGCTTAAGCCCCTCAGAGTCTTTCAGCACAGTTGTAATATCTTTAAAAACAATCCCTTCTTTTGGAAAATCAGGAATATCGCGAATAATCTTTTTCACCAACTCAGGCATAATCTAGCTCCCTAAAATAATTCTATACCTATATTATAGAACAAAAATGTCTACTCTACAAAAAGACTAAGCTGAGGATCTGATACAGACTGGTTTTTCTGCTTTTTATCAAGGTTTTTACTGTAGTCTTTTTGCATTTTACTCATAAGACTCTTGGATCTTGAAATCACACTCTCAGGCAATCCTGCCATCTTGGCCACCTGAATACCGTAACTTTTGCTCGTGCCGCCGGGGACAACTTTGTACAAAAAGTCGATACCCTCATCGTTTTCATTAATCGTCATGCGGAAATTTTTGATTTGGTGGAACTGATTACACATCACATTGAGCTCATGATAATGCGTAGCAAAAATCGTACGCGCTTGAATCACCTTAGCGATGTACTCAGACACGCTCCATGCGATTGCAACACCATCATAAGTGCTTGTGCCGCGGCCTATTTCATCAAGAAGGATGAAGCTTCTTTGCGTAGCCGAATTAAGAATCAAAGCAGTCTCATTCATCTCCACCATAAATGTAGATTGTCCCGTTGATAAATCATCAACAGATCCAACGCGGGTAAATATCTTGTCCACAACTCCGATATGTGCAGCTTGAGCGGGAACAAAACTTCCAATCTGTGCCAAAATCACAATAAGAGCATTTTGGCGCATATATGTTGATTTCCCGGCCATATTTGGTCCTGTCAAAATAACAAATTGCGTCTTGTCATCCGCATTTGAAAGAGCAAGATCATTGGCAACATATTTACCCATTGACAAAAGCTGCTCAATAACAGGGTGGCGGCCGTTTTTAACAAGCAAAACATCAGACTCGTCAACAACAGGGCAAATGTATTTTTGTTCTGAAGCCACTGTTGCAAAAGACAATAAAACATCCAAAACAGAAAGAGCTTCGGCTGTTTTTCTTATTTGCGTCACAAACTCTTTTGAATAACTGCGAAGATCGGTAAAGATTTTATACTCAATCTCTGTTGTTTTGCTCTGAGCGGACAAGACCTCTGTTTCGTGATTTTTGAGCTCAGGCGTGATATAACGCTCGGCATTGGTTAGAGTCTGCTTACGGGTGTAATTATCAGGTACAAGATTTGTATTAGCGTGAGTAACCTCGATAAAATACCCAAAAGCCTTACTATATGAAACCTTAAGAGATTTGATTCCTGTTCTTTCTCTTTCTTGAGCCTCAAAATCATCGAGCCAATTGTGCCCGCCTGATAACAATCCGCGGTAATAATCAAGCTCTGAATTGACGCTCTCTTTTATCAAATTGCCTTCTTTTAATACCAAAGAAGGATTAGGCAAAATTGTACGATCTATAACTTCTGCAAGTTCAACAAGATCAGAATTGTCATCACAAAGGGCACGCAAATATTTAGATTTGGACTCTGATAAAAGCGATTCAAACTCAGGCAAAACTTCCAAAGAATCCTTCAGAGCAATAAAGTCTCTCGCATTCGCAGAATCATTACTGATTTTGGTAGCAAGACGCTCAATATCATAGACCTTGTCCAAAAGGGTTTTTAGGCGCATGCAAAGAGGCGAATTCCACAAAAGCTCAGATACGGCTTCTTGGCGGGATTTTATTTCATCAACATTTTGCAAAGGCTGCTGAATCCATTGAGTCAAAAGCCTTGTACCCATATTTGTTACCGTACGGTCAATCGCCCAAAGCAAAGAACCTTTTTTATTTTTGTCACGAAGAGTTTCTTTGAGCTCGAGGTTTTTGCGAGTGGCACTATCCATTGCAACATAAGACTCCAAGCTATACGGTGATATGACATCAAATTTGGGCATATTATCAAGCTGAGTCTTCTCAATATAATCTATCACCGCCCCTGCGGCTACAATGCCTTGTTTATAATCATCATAGCCAAATGACTCTAATGATTGCACGCCAAAGCTTTCTTTGATTTTGCGGGCCGCAAAAGCCTCATTAAAAACAGCCATATCGCATTTGGTGCAGTTATAATTTTGCCAAATTTCTTTTGGCGCGTCGAATTTTTCTTCAGGCACCACTTGAAACGGCATAAGTTTCATTTTTTTGACAGGAATCAACACTTCTGAAGGCGAAATCCTTGCAAGTTCTGATTTTAGCTGTTCGAGGGTGGCTTTTGTAATTTTGAATTCCGCGGTGGAAACATCTATATAAGCAAGACCGTATATTTTAGATGGCTTGTCTTCCCACAAAGCGCACAGATAGTTGTTTTTGCTTGAATCCAAAAGGTTGGTATCTGTAATTGTTCCTGCCGTGATTTTTTTGACGACTCGTCTTTCAACGAGGCCTTTGGCTTCTTTGGGGTCTTGAACCTGCTCACAAATGGCGACTTTTCTGCCTTTTTCGATTAATTTGGCAATATAAATCTCAGCCGCTTTGATAGGAACTCCCGCCATTGGAACACGCCCCAAGGC
>JAQUTS010000070.1 GCA_028694275.1 Candidatus Gastranaerophilales bacterium | reverse complement strand
CCCTGATTTGCCAAGTCTCACTCCTTAAAGTTTTTCTTTGAACGCGTTTTCTAGAATTTCGAGCTGGGTTGTAAACCTTGCATCGATTAGGCCGTTTTTGGTTTCCACTATGCAACTTCCTGTTTCTATGTCATCATCGGCCTCTATTATTATTTTAGCCTCTGTTTGCAATGTTGGGAACAAATTCGGTAAATTTTCTCTGATATTATCTGTATCATCAGGGTGAACCTTAATGATAATGTGCTTTTCATCCCGTCCTATGTCTTTTATGACGTCTGAAATAATACTTAACACTACGGTTGAGTCCGTTTGGACCTCTTTTTTGATTATTTTGGCTGCTATTTTTAAAGAAAGCTCTGCCAAATCAGATTGAATCAAGTCAATTGATTCTTCTTTTGCGTGCATATAATCTTCAATTATGCTGCTTAGTGATTCCAGCTGCTGTTTTCCAATCATCATTCCTTGGTTGAAACCGTCTCTCATTGCATTTTCTTTGATGAGTTTTGCTTCTTCTTCGGCTCTTGAAATCAGATTTCGATCATCTACTCTTCTGTAACCGCGCCTTCTGTCGCCTCTTCGTCTTTCGAAGCGTTCTTGTGCGATTGTGTCGATATCTATATCATTTAAAATGTCATAACTTGGCAATGCAGCTGTTTTGGGAGCCTCTTCTTTTTGGTTTTGGGGCTCTTGTTTTGTTTCAGGTTGCTGTGTTTGAACTTTTTTTCTTCTGATAATCATGATTATTTAAGGGTTTTTTCCTTCAAGTATTCCAGTACAATATTTGATACTTTTGATGGCATTTCTTTTACTTTTTTAACATTTTCTATTGAATCTTTTACTTTTGAACGCTCAGGTCTAAGTATTGCATCAAGTTCTTCTTGTGGAACACTTTTGGTGAGTTCTGTGTATTTTTGTCTTTTTTGTTTTTCGGTGAATGCTTGTGCTTCTTGCGGTATTGTGAGCAAGAACTCTTGCATGTGGTTTTTAATTGTATTCATATCAAAGGCCTCCTCAAGTCCGTCTATCTGCATATAAGAAGAAATAGCTTTTGCTTCTCTTTCATTAAGTTTTTGCAGAATTTCGCCGGCGTGCTTACTGCTCATCTTTTTCAAAAGCAGTGCTATTGCGGCGAGTCGTAATAGTTTTCGTGCGTTTTTATCTTCGGCACTCGCAGCTGTTTGTTGCGGATTGTGTGCCGATTGTTGTTGCTGTTGCGGTGGTGCTTCTTCTCTGGCTTGTTCTGCCATTCTGTCGATGTTTGATTCTGTTTTTGCTTTTTCGGCAATGTCATCATCCAGTTGATGCTGTTTTTTCATTTCTTCAAGAGCTTCTTGATAGGCAATTCCTACTGCGTGCTCGACTTTTGCAATGGCTTCATCTTGTTCTGTATTGGCCACAATTACAGCTCTTGATTCCTCAAAAACAGCAAAGGCTATTTTTTGAAGAATAGGATCACGTTTATCAATCGGGATTCCTGAGCGGATGAGGTCAATACTTTTGTGAAAAGTCCACTCCCCGATAAACTGTGTGATGATTGAGGCTTGTTGGGCATTTAGGGCAACACCTGTATCATTGATGAGAGCATCACCTGCAAGTTTGCAAAAACGGTACAGGATATTTGCAATAAAATCTTTTTCTTCTTGCGGCAAATCAGCAGGCACAACTTCTTTTGCCTGCTCGGTTAAACTTTTTGCAAAATCATCAGGGTTGAAACCGGCTATTGCCATAGGCTAGTCATCCTTTTCTATCCAGGATTTTAAGTAATCTCCAAGCTCTTTTTCATCATATTTTTCAGCAGCATTAGAAATTTCATCGAAAGAAACATCTTCATACCCAGAGCTCGATGTTTGCATAGTTGGTGTTGATTGAGTTGCGGCAGCTGCAACAGGGGCAACCGGAACTCTTTGTCTTTCTTCTGTTATAGTTTCTCTGAGTTCTTGTTGTTGAGCCATTATCATATTAGTAGCCTGGTTGAATTGTTCTAATTGATCGGCTTGTTGTCTTGCGTAATATTTTAGATCATCAATTTCTCTTTGGTTTTTCTCTGCTTCTGATTTCGCTTTTTTATCAGCGAAGAGCAATATTCCGATGAAACCTGCAACAGAAACAAGCAAGAATAACCACCATGGGTTTCCGCTGCTTTCGGGTTTTGGTAATTGAGTTGTTTTCTCACCTGCTAAAAACGGACTCATATTATCAGAAAATGCTATCTCTACATTTTGTGCAGAAACTTTTGGGCTTGCGGCTCTTGCGATGAGTTCTTTGAATTCATCAGTTGTCATATCAAGCGGGATTGAGTTTTTGTCAACAGTAACTGCTATAGAAATATCTTGAATGATGCCTTGGCCTTCAAATTCTTTAATTTGTGTTTTTGAAACTCCAAATTGTGATTCTACTGCACTTCTGGAGTAGTTCCTGTTTGCTTGAGAAGAATTGTTGTTTTGAGGCATTCCTGATGGAACATAGGAGCTTACGGCATTTGTGGCGGCACTTCTGTCGTTGCTTTGGTCGCCAAGATTTTCGGAGAATCTCTGCTCATTGAGTGCTACTTGGCTGCCGGGGTCATACAAAATACTGCTTTTTTCGACAGGAACTTCTCTCAAATAAGTACTCACCGTTACTACATAGTTTCCTTTGCCGATGAGTCTGTCTAATTGTGCTTGAATTTTTTCTTTCATATAACGGTCATTTTCTTCCGTCATATCTTGCATTCTATCTTGAACGCCTATCATGCTGTTATAAACATTTCCGTTTGTATCGGTGATGGATATATTTTCTGTTTTAAGATCCTGAACACTTCCTAAAAGAAGGTTTTGGATAGCTTTGATTTTGTCATTTTCAAGCTTGACTCCGCTTGGAACAGTAAGTTGAACGGTTGCAGTTGTAGGTTTTTGCATAGAAGTGAATAATGTCGGATCAGGAATGGATACAAACACCGATGCGTTTTCTATAGGAGGGATTCTTCTTATAAGTCTTGCCAATTCGCCGTTAATGGCTCTTGCCAGACGGATTTTTTTGTCTTGCTTGGTTGAGGTGAAATCTCCTTTGTCAAAGACTTCAAGACCTACGTGCTCATCCATCAATCCGCTTTTAACAATTGCCAAAAGGGCTCTATCTCTTTGTGTTTGAGTGTAAGTGGTCAGAAAAATAGTACATTTTGAACCCTCATCACGTCTTTCTGCAGAGATTCCTTCTCTTGCCAAAAGTGCTTGAATTTCTATTGCTTTACCGAGATTTGTTGTGGTAAGCAAATCAAGCGGCTTGTTGATTACCGGTTCTTTTGCTACTTTTGTTCCGCCTCCTGACATTGCAGGAATAGCTATTGCCATTATTATAATCAGCACTGCTGCTGCTATAATACCTATTAAGACATTTCTATTTTGAAGGAGCGCTCTAAAATCCATGCCCAAATCACCTTATTCTTAACTTCTCTCAAGGGTCCCTATTTTTGAAATACTGACGTTTGAAGGTTTTTGCTTTTTGATGGCTAAACCTTTTGTAAATGGTTGAGTTTCAGGCGTTGCCTTGACTCTGGTCAGATTTCTCTAATATAAATTATAATCTATTATAGCCTATTATACTTGTATTGACATAATCTTTTCGTATGATTGTACGATTTTTGTCGTAAGCTGAGTTGCTATGTTTACGCCAAGTTCAGCTTTGTTCATTGCGATGATTACATCATGTATATCTGCATTGCCTGTCAATGAGTCTTTTAACAGCTGATCAGGCGCATTTATCGTCTCATTCAGCTTGCTCATACTGGACATCATGTTTTTGAAGCCTCCTTTTTGCGGAGCATCTACTGATTCCAGAGATTGAGATCCAAAACTTGAAACAAAGCCTGTGCTTTGCGGTGTTTGGATACCCATTGTTAATTTTGGAACGAAATTTGTCATCTATAACCTCCTGATTTTAGCCTAGATAAGTTGCCAGAATGTTTTTTACGTAGTTTTGTGTTTCTTTGAACGGCGGGACTTTGTGGTATTTATCCACATTCCCAGGACCCGCGTTATAAGCTGCAAGCGCAAGTATAACGTTACCGTTGTAGCGTTTTAGCATTTGTTTCAGGTATTTTGTGCCGCCCATTACATTTTGCTCAGGGTCCATTGCGTTGGATACTCCAAGATGTACTGCAGTACCGGGCATAAGTTGCATAAGTCCTTTTGCTCCTACTGATGAGATAGCATTAGGGTTAAAGCCTGATTCTTGTTTTATGACGGCAAGTACAAGTTTTGGGTCCACACCGTGCTCTTTTGCCGCTTTTATTGCAATTTGTACGATATCATCTTTTGATGTTTTTTTGAGTTTGGAAATAAATTTTTCTGTTGAAACTTCAGGAGGTGCATCTACTTTTAGAAATTCAGAAAATGTTTTTCCTTCAAGTCTTTTTGGAGGCGTTGATATGCTTGTAATGGCTTGGGTTTTTTGAAAAACCTGCTGCTCAAGTTGAGCAGCTCTTTGCATAGCTGCTTCAGCTCCTGATGAGTTTAGCATTTGTCCGACTTGACCTGAAAAGTTCAACATTTCAAATCAGCTCCTATTCAGTTTTTACCTAATATAAATTATCGGATTTTAGTTAAAAGGCTTAGCCTTTACCGATTTCTGCGGCTCTTTGAGCCATTGCTTTGACGATGCCTGCGACTGCAAGGTTTGCTTCATATGCTCTTGATGCCATCATTGCATCTGCCATATCAACCATTGGGTCGACGTTTGATAACCTTACATAACCGTTTTTATCAGCTTCAGGGTGACCTGGTTTGTATACCAGTTCTCCTAATGTCGGGTCTGCAATAACCCCTGACATTTCTACCCCGCCTCCCTCGATAGAAATTACTCCTTTTCCGGAGGCTGTATTCTTCATATTATTCAACAATCCGTTGAATGATATATCATCCTTTGCTACTAAAATTGGAATTTTTCGTACGTAATTTGGAGTATCTAAGTTTGCAATGTTCTTTGTGTGAACATCCAATCTCATGCTTTGAGCTCTCATTCCTTGTTGTGAAATATCCAGTGAACTTAAAATACCCATTTTATATTACCTCTGTTATCTTCCTGCTTGTGCTACTTGTTTGAGTTGTTGAATCACGCTTGTCATTTGGCGAGTTGCAACAGTGTAGTATAGTTGTACTTTTTGCATTTCCATCAATTCATCAGCCGGAGCGACTTCTCCTGATTCTGTCACGCTGATTGGCGATGGGCCAAGTTTTTGAGACAGTTTGGTTTCAAGAGAGTTATTGCCGTTTGCAAGAACTTGTGAAAAGTTGATATTTTTCTTTTTGTACCCGGGAGTGTGCATATTGGCAAGGTTTTCTGATATTACCTGCTGTTTTGCGGATAATAAATTCAGAATATTTGCTGATGATCCGAGTGAATCTGTTCCTATCACTTTTTATCTCCTAAACTACTGTCTTAAGCTGATTGCTTGGTTGTACATATCATCTACGATTTTGAGTAATCTTGTACCTGAGATTACGCCTGCATTGAGTTTTAATACCTCATGTACGGTATCAAAAATACTCACGTTTGATCTTTCTACGAAACCTTGTTTTACATATTTATGGTCTTTTATAAGCATAGGGTTTCCTGATTTTTCGGTTGCGATTAGCTTGTTGCCTTCAATTGGTTTTAGACCTTCGCAGTTATTGAAAGTCAAAAGAGGGATTTTGCCCACTGCTCTGAAGTCTGAATATTTTTCGTCCTGAATTTTTACGGTTCCGTCGTTGTCTATTCTGACTTTGTTGTATACGGGCGGGATTTTGATACCTGCACCTATTATGTCTCCTGAGGTATTTGTGAGGTATCCGTCTTTATTCAATCTCATTGACCCGTCACGAGTGAAGGCTAAAGAGCCGTCCTTTTGAGTTACTGGAATAAACCCGGGGCCTGTCAGAGCAATATCAAAAGGCTGATTTGTTTCGGCCGTGACACCTACAGAGTAGTCTGTTCTTTCAACACCTGTTACTCTGCCTGTGTCTTGGAGAATGTTTTCAAAACGAACAGCTTTGTAACCGTTAGTGTTGTAGTTGGCGGCACTTGTAGTCAAATAACCGAGTTTTTCAAACTCGTTCATTGTGTTATTTACTGTTCTGGAAATTATTCCCTGTAAGTTGTTCATTTTGCCTTATCCTTTATCTCTTATGAGCGTGAAAGCTGTTGTATTACTTGCGATAACATATTGTTCTGAATTATAAATACCTGTCTGTTTGCCGCGAAGTTTCTTCTTATCGGCAAAATTTTCATAAACTCTGATTGCAAAGATACATTTGATGCTTCAACGTAGCCTTGCTTGATGTCGGGTTTTCTTATTGCGTGTCCTTTTTCTGAGACAACACCTATTGTGGCTATTTTTTCAAGTTCTTTTGTTTCTCTGTTCAAAACCATAAAATCACCGTTTGAAGAGAGTTTTATATCTTCAGGAGATTCAGGAATTTTTTTGAATTTTAGCGGTTCACCTGAAGATGAAAGGACTTTTTCTCCTTCCAAAGTAGTCAAATTACCGTTTTTGTCTATCTGAAATCTTCCGTCACGAGTGAGTTTTACACCTTCTGGGGATAAATATTGGAAAAATCCGTCATTGCTAAGAGCCAAATCAAGAGCTTTGTCTGTTCTTGTAAGACGGCCGGGAGTATGGTCTTGCAGTGATGATATTGCATTGGCACCCAAAATCTCTGCAAAAGAAGAAACAACCGCTTCTTTATTTTGGTATCCTGTTTTGTTATATCCGATTATGTTTTCATTTATCATCCCAAAGAGTTTTGTTTGAGTATTCATCGCTCTGACAGAAGTACTCAAGCCGTCTTCGTTATAATAAACACCTCCATAAACTTTCATATTTTCTCCAATACGTAGCTTTAACCTAATATTATCTCTCTCGTTACATCGGCAGTTTTGTCTGATAATTAATACGCATTGCAGAAATTCGTCTTTTTGTATGATTTTTTTATGTCTTAATAATTTATTCATATCTCGAAAACATTCTGCAAGAGGCAAAAGCCCAAAAGAATGCTTAATTTGGCTGAAATGGTGGTATTCAATTAATATGAAGCCTGTGTTATGATTGTAATACCTTATTTGGTTTCTGAAAAAAGGAGAAAGAGATGTCTTTTGATGTTAATCCTTCTGAATGGCGGCCTCATGCCAGCACAAATAAAGCTCAGGCTTTAGATAATGATGGGCGCGGTGCTTCAGGCGGAGGTGCAGGCTTTTCAGGTTCTGCATTCGGTCAAAAAGAAGTCCAGCCAAATGAAGATGAAGTGACTTTTTCGTCAAAGCAAAAAGATGTGGATGAAAAAATCCAGGATGATTTTCAAAACCTTTGGCAGCGCATAATTTCTTTTATCAAAAGTTTTTTATATAAGATTTTTAGCAGTCTTAAGTAAGTTTTAAAATTAAAATTTGTTACGTTTGTTTATTTAAAAAAGGCAATTTATTTTAGTTGTCGGTTTTTATCATGTTAAGGTTAAGGAATCGAAAGGTCTTATTATGGTTAATCCGGCAGCTCAGGCTCCATCAGCAGAACAAGCTCCAAGGCAAAGAAGTTCGGGGGCTTTAGGAAATACGCTCACTCTTGGCGCAGTCGGTGCTGTAGGCGGTGCTACTTTTTGGGCACCTGTTGAATATCATTCAGGCGGTGCGCTTTTGGGGCTGGAAAAAGATAAGTTTGAAAAATCCTTATCCAAAGTAAAAGACGGTTCTGATAAAGAAGCTCTTGCCGCTAAAAAAACTCTTGTTGAGCAAAAAGCCATAAGAGATACAAATATTACAGAAAATTCCCAAAAAATTAATGCAGTTTTTGCTAATAATGCAGAAGAAGTTTCTCTTGAAGATGTTTTGAAAAAGCATAATTTTTCAACTGTCCAAGAGCTGGAGTCTGCCTCCTTGAAAGAAGTTTATGCCCGTAATAATTTTTTAGCAAACCTTGTGGAAAATGAAGGTCAACTGACGCAAAGAGGGCCTTTTGCCAAGACTCTGGAAACCATCGGATATAGTGCCGATGAGGCCAAAGTTCTTTCTGAGCAAATAATTACTGACCCAAAAGGTATGAATTTGACAAAAAATAAGGTTATTCAAGCAATAAGCAAAAATGACAAGATAACAGATGAGACATTTTTGGCTTTGGGTAAAAGTAAAAACCCTGAAGTTCAAGCATTGGCTGAGCTTGTGAAAAATGCGCCGGAAGGTAAGGTTTCTAAAGATATGTATGCTGCTTTTATCACTAAAACAAATAAAAAAATAGTGAACGAAGATACTGTAAAAACAGCATATGATTCAGTCAAAAAATTCCTCCCCAAAAAACGTCTGGCCGGAGCTGTGAGATATGCAGGTCTTGCGATGGCGATTTCTATAGCTACGGGATGGATTTTTAGCAAATTTTCTAAAAAATAAATTTATAGCAATATTAAGTTTTATCAACTGAAAGGTGATGTTTCATTCACCTTTTTTTGCATTTGTATTAAAGTTGTTTTAACCTCAATGCCCTTTATTTGAGACTTATGGGGCGTTTTGTAACTTTATGTAAACATTGATAGTTAATTGGGCAATTTATTTTTTGAGCCACGTTAAACATGATACGAGAAGCAGGTTAGTTATTAATTTTCAAAAAGGAGAAATATATGATCAACGCGGTTAGTTTCAAAGGTACACAACCAGCACCGGCTCCACAAGCACCGGAAAAGAAACAATCATCAGGTGCGATGGGTGCAGGACTTGTTTTGGGTGCAGCCGCAGGTGG
>JAQUTS010000069.1 GCA_028694275.1 Candidatus Gastranaerophilales bacterium | reverse complement strand
TTTTGGCGTTTCTTGTTGCTACATCTGATGCTGATACTTTGGTCCCTATTTTTTTAGTAAGACACAGACCTGCTGCATCATCTGAGGCTGAATTGATTCTCAAACCACTTGATAATCTCTGCATACTTGTGGATAGAGAATTACCTGCATTTTGCAAGTAACGTTGAGTTAACATTGAACTCATGTTTGTGTTTACTACTAGACTCATAACATACTCCTTTTTTCTTTTGACGATACTTCCGTGTTATTAATAAATTTTGATACACATAGTTTCTTTTGACAGTTTTATAATAATACCTTTTTAAGGGTTTGAATATCCCAAAAAAGTTCGAATTTTATCCAACTTTAGTACGAATTTGATAACTTTTGACAAGTTTTTAACTCAAATTGAATACTTTGGTTCGCAAATTTAGAACTTACAGGACTTTTTTGTATATTCCATAAAAAAATACACATCTTTTTAGAAAGACTCAACTCTTACAACAATCCCAATAAGGGCAAAAAAAAAGGATAATCGCTTATCCTTTAAAATATGAGTATATTATGAGAAGTATTCTTTTATTGAACCAACTTTAGTGCGATACTAGGCATTTGGTTCGCTTGTTGAAGCAATGATGCTGATGTCTGCTGCAAAATCTGACTTCTTGTAAAAGCAGCTGATTCTGATGCTATGTCCGCATCAAGAATTGTTGAATTGGCATTGGACAACTCAGCCTGTCTTGCATCAACCCTTGTGATGGTGCCTTGAAGCCTGTTAACCATTGAACCCATATTTGATCTTCTTGTCGAAATTGTATTTGCCACAGTATCAATTATCGCAATGGCATTTTGGGCATTAGTTTGAGAGTTAATATCACCGGCAGTCAAGCCAAGACTGGCAGATGTAGAATTAGAAAAATACGATGTAATATCCACCCGATCATCTGCGGAATTGTTAGTTCCTACTTGAAGAACAACACTTGTTGCGGTGCCGTTTAAGAGTTTTATTTCAGAAAAAGATGAACTTCCTGCAATTCTGTCTATTTCTGTTCTTAAGTTTTGATATTCTGTATTCAAAGAAGCTCTTTCTGTAGCAGAATATATACCGTTGGCAGATTGCACAGCCAAATCACGCATTCTTTGGACTTTATCAGCAATCTCAGCAAGGTCTGTTTCTGCTACCTGAAGCATATTAACGCCTGTTTGAGCGTTATTTTTGGCAACAGTAGACCCGCTTATTTGTGATTGCAACTTTTTAGATAATGCCAGCCCTGCGGCATCATCAGAAGCTGAATTTATCCTAACCCCGCTTGAGAGTCTTTGCATATGTAATGCCAAAGCCCCTGTCGCTTCAGAAAGATTATTCTGAATGGCGAGAGCTGAAATATTTGTATTAACGACAATACTCACTATATACTCCTTATCTTAGTAATTGCAGAGCCATTGCAGGCTCTTGATTGGCTTGTTGCAGCATGCTGGTTGTTGTCTGCTGCAGAATTTGTTTTTTGGTATAACCTGCCATCTCAGATCCATAATCTGTATCCGTAATTGTTGAGTTGGCATTTGCAAGGTTTTCTTTTCTGGTGTCTATTCGAGCAACAGATCCTTGAAGACGATTGGCAGCAGCCCCCATTGAAGAACGATAAGTATTAAGAACTCCCAATGCAAGATCTATACTTTCAATTTTCCATTGAGCATTTGCTTGTGTTGATATATTTCCACCGAGCTTTGTACTCATTTCATAATCCATTTGAGGAAAGTTATGAGTAATAACATCATTGTTGGTTGCATTGGTTCCTACCTGAAAATCAATATCTGTACCATCAGCCGGCATAGACCAAAGATCAAACAGATTGATATCTGCAAACTTTGATGACCTATATGTCCTCATCGCTTCCTGATAGAGATTTTGGTACTCATCATTTAGCATTGATCTTTCAGCGGCAGAGTAAACACCGTTTGCAGCCTGAACAGACAAATCACGCATACGTTGGACATGATTTTGCACTATTGCCAAATCAGAATCTGCCGTCTGTATCATGTTGATAGCAGTCTTTGTATTATCTTTCGCTGCTTTAGAAGAGCTAATTTGGGCGGAAAGTTTTTTGGACAAAGACAAACTCGCTGCATCATCAGCAGCAGAATTAACCCTGACACCGCTGGCAAGTTTTTGAGTCGATTTGATCAAAGAGCCCGTAATTCCGCCAAGGTCATTTTGCGCTCTTAATGATGAAAGATTAGTATTAACTACAGTACTCATAAAATTTTCCCTTCTGTTTTAAAGCAGTGCCAGTGTGTGATTTTTGGACTGATTTGCCTGTTGCGCAATTGCAGTCGTATTGTTTTGAGTTATTTGAGAACTCAAAGATGAAACTGTCGCCAAATATGATTTGGCTTCAATTTGGCTTTGTTTTTCTTGCAAAGCTATCTCTTGAGCAACAATAGTAGAAAGGTCATAACTATCTATAGACTTGACCATCATTTGTTGTTGCGGAACAACGGAAGCAGTTGCAACACTTTGCAAAATTGCGTCTGTTGTCGTATTTGTCCAACGAACGGCAGAGATATCAGCGATATCAATAATTACGTCCTTGGTTTGAATGTTTGTTTCTTGTTTGTTCTTAGTTTCCGGCAAAGAACCTGCCAAGTTCTGCTGAAGCAGCACTTGTGCAATAGTGCCGTTTGTAATTGCACTCATTAATATACTCCTATTTTGACCGTACTGTTAAAGTCCCTATGGCCAAGCCGAACTAAAAGTCCTTTAGCCAAAGAGTTGTTATCGCGCTTATATTTCTATAGCAGGTGCACAAACTTCTCATGTTTGCACCTGAAACTCCAGCAGGGCAAGCCTCCTTTTCCATAAGTAAGCACCCCACAAATAAGCGGATTATACGATATTCAGTTTTTTAGAGATTTGTTTTTTCAACAGCCGACGCTTGGCGAAATTTCAACTTCGCGTATTTATCTTTTGTTGGTTTTCACGATACACATATCTCTTTTATGTCATCATATTATTCGATTTTTGACCTTTTGAACATCCGTAAAAAGTTGGAATTTCCTCCAACTAAAGTAGGAATTTGCTGTTTTTTTTGCTACCTAAGTCACAAAAACCCTACTTTTGTATGATTTTTAAAATGCCCAAAAGGCGCAATTTTACGAAATCTTAACAATTATCGTAAAGGCAGACATGCAGTATTTATAAGGGTTAGGGCATGTTTTAGCATGCCCTAAAAACCTTGATTAGGGCTCGTTTGCATATATTTGTACAAACATGGTATTTGCCTTATAATTGAGTGTATAATCTGAATTGCACATTGAATTTTGAATAAATAACTTGGAGCGAATAGGGATTTATGAGCATGATTGCTGATAATATAAAAAACATTAGGGATGAGCTGAACGGTTATCAAGGTCGTATTATTGCCGTAAGCAAATATGTAGATGCACAAGATATGGTGCAAGCGTATGAAGCAGGCATAAGAGATTTTGCGGAAAGTAAAGCTCAGGATGCTCTCGTCAAAATAGAGTCTTTACCTAAGGATATGGAAAAAGATTGTACTTGGCATTTTATAGGGCATTTACAAACCAATAAAGTCAAAAAAGTTGTCGGTAATTTTGAATATATCCACTCAGTTGATTCTTTGAAACTTGCAGAGACAATATCAGTTTTTGCGAAAGAAAAAGGATTAACTCAGAAAATATTACTTCAGGTTAATATAGCTGATGAAGAAACGAAATTCGGTTTTTCATCAAAAGAGCTTTTTGAAGCATTGCCAAAGATTATCAAACTTGAAAACATTCAAGTCGAGGGGTTGATGACAATGGCACCTTACACGGGTGATGATGCTTATTTGGCTTCTTTATTCCATCAGGTTAAAGAACTAAAAGAAAAGCTCGAGTGTAATTTCGGATTATCATTGAAAGAGCTTTCAATGGGTATGAGCAATGATTATGTCATTGCTGCCAAAGAGGGTTCGACAATGCTAAGAGTAGGTACAAAAATATTTAAGTAGGAATAATAATGAGTGAGGGAGGAAAGACATTGTCTGCACTAGTTAGTAAATTGAAATCATTTGTAGGATTAGTCTCAGGTCTTGAAGAAGAAGATGAGATGCTAGACGAGCTCTATAGAGCCGGCGTTGATTATCCTGCAGAAAACCTTGCCGAACCTGAACAACGTAACAGCTTGAAAGTGGTTAATCACCCAAATTCTCGCGGATACGAAGTTATGGTTATCGAGCCAAGAGCGTTCGAGGAATCATTGGAAATAGTAAACAACTTGAGACAACGCAAATCTGTTGTTTTGAACTTGCACTTGCTTGACAATGAACAATCTCAAAGAATAGTTGACTTCCTATCAGGTGCGACACACGCTCTTGACGGTAATCAACAAAAAATCGGCGAAGGTGTTTTCATCTTCACTCCGAACAATATCGCTATTCAATCAGAAACAGAAAAGTCTCGCGGCTTAAGAGATGCTTTCTGGAACCAAACAAAGTAACGAATTTTGATTCGTAACTGAAGATTGAATAATCAGGGGATTGATTAAATTTTTTAAATACAAAAAGATGAAGAAGATACTATGGCGGTTTTTATACCGCCTTTTTATTACAAAAAATCAAAAATTCTTCATGCTAAAATATTATTATGAAAAGATTAATAGACAAAATAGTAGACAAAATCGAAACTCGCGTCATATATTACCCGATGCGAAAATATTTTGACCCTGTAATGCCTGAGTTGGAAAAAGTGGTAGAAAACCACTCTTTTGATTCCAATTGCGGAATAACTCTCGATGGTTGGTATATCAAAAGTCAACAGGACAAGCCTGTCATATTATATTGCCATGGACTTGCTGAGAATATAGCTTTTTTCCAAAAGCCCTACCAAATATTAAGCGAAAACGGTTATGGTGTTTTTGCAGGAGAATACAGAGCACATGGTAACTCAAAAGCAAAAGGGATTATTCCATCAGAAGCAGGCATTTATGAAGATGTAGAATCTGCTGTTGAATACCTGAAAGACCAAATAGGAATCGAAGAAAAAAACATCATTATTTGGGGTCGCTCGATGGGAGGAGCAATTGCTGCACATACGGCAACCAAATATAATTTCAAAGCGGTAATTCTTGAAAGCACATTCACCAACATACGAGAAGCCTCTGATTATGTTGTAAAAAGCGACAGCAAACATCCTGTATTCCCGCCGTACAAAAAACTCTTTATGCGATTATCAAATTATCTTCCGCTCAAACAAAAATTTGATACCGCAAGCAAAATTCACAAAATCAAATCACCGCTTTTGATTGCGCACTCAAAGCCTGATATGATTGTCGATTACCGTATGGCAATCGAAAACGCAAGACTCCACGGCAATGCAAGGCTTTTCATCTCAGAAGAAGGCTCACATGAGCACAGTGACTGGGTTTATGATGAGGTTCTGGAATTTTTGCAAAAATTATAACTCAAGATCAGGGCGAAGTTTTTTAGCACCTTTAAGATAAATATGATGGATTTCATCCTGAGCTTTATCGGTATTTACCACCACCAAAGCCCTAAAACACATCTTTAGTGCATCAGACACTTCAATTTCGTTAATACAAATCATAGGAACCATATCAAACCCGAGCCCTGTACGGGCATATTTCGCAGGAAAATCGGCATTTATATCAGGCGTAAAGGTAAAAATCACATGCGAAATATCTTCTTTTGATACAGAGTTTTTGGAAAGAATTTCTGTCAAAAGCTCAATTGTCGCTTGTTTTATGGCTTCTTTTGAATTTTCATCAAGGGTAATAGCCCCTCTAATTCCGCGTGTAGTCATATTTACCTCTAAATTTTTACCAACATCATTTTGAATTTTGATTTAGCCAAAAGTGCATGTGGCTCTCCCTTTGGCATAATAATCAAATCGCCTTCTTTCAAATCAAATTTTTCGCCGGAAATTGTTATTTCGACTTCGCCATCAAGCACCTGAACCATTGCATCTACAGGAGCAGAATGTGCGGCTATTTCTTGTCCCGCATCAAAAGCAAAAACAGTAACAGAGTTATTCCCGTTATTTATAAGGGTTTTGCTTACGATTGAATTTTCTTGATAATCAAGACTGTTTTTAAGTTCAATAATTTTTTTGAAGAAGAAATTTTTGTCCATATCGGCTCCTTTTTTAAAATCTGATAATAATGAAATGCTTTTATTGTTATAATGATACTGTCAATCATAACCGAAAAGGCACAAAATGGGCAAAGAGTTTAAAATAATCTCACCGCACAATCCATCAGGAGATCAGCCACAAGCCATCGAAAAGCTTGTCGATGGGCTCAATCAAGGTGCGGATGCTCAGATACTTTTGGGAGTAACTGGATCAGGAAAAACATTCACCATCGCAAATGTAATTGAAGAAATTCAAAAACCGACCCTTGTAATCGCCCACAATAAAACCCTTGCAGCGCAATTATATAGCGAATTTAAAGAACTTTTCCCTGATAATGCAGTTGAGTATTTTATCAGCTACTATGACTACTATCAGCCAGAAGCCTACATTCCAAGAACAGATACTTATATCGAAAAAACCGCCACAATCAACGATGAAATAGACCGCCTCAGGCACAATACGACCCGAAGCCTATATGAACGCAACGATGTCATTGTTGTCGCAAGCGTAAGTTGTATTTATGGTTTGGGCTTGCCTGAAAACTACTTCAAAGGAGCAGTAAAAGTCAAAATAGGGGATGAGATTGATCGTGATGATTTCTTAAGATATTTGGTCAAAGTCCAATACTCGCGAAACGATCTTGAACTCAAAAGAGGGACTTTCCGTGCCAGAGGTGATATTGTCGAAATCCAGCCTGCGTATGAAAATACTATAATCCGTATCGGTTTTTGGGGAGAAGAAATAGAGCGCATCACACGCATTAACCCGATAACAGGCGAAATAATTGAAACTTGCGATACAGTCGTGATTTTCCCCGCTGTGCATTATCTGTCTGATGATGATGATGTGGATACAACTTTGGATTTGATAAGACAAGAACTCAATAATCGTCTTGTGGAACTTCGTAACCAAAATAAAATTGTAGAAGCCCAAAGACTGGAACAAAGAACCCGTTATGACTTGGAAATGATAAAAGAAATGGGTTATTGCAACGGAATTGAAAACTACTCCAGAATTTTGGAAAGAAGAGCCCCTGGCACACCACCTGCAACGCTTTTGGATTATTTTAATGATGATTTTTTGGTTGTAATTGATGAATCACACGTAACAATCCCTCAAATAAAAGGTATGTCCCATGGCGATTCGGCAAGAAAAGAGACTTTGATTGATTACGGTTTTAGACTTCCTTGCGCCAAAGATAATAGGCCTTTAACCTTTGAAGAATTTATGGAAAGAGTAGGGCCCAAAATATACGTATCAGCTACTCCCAGCCAGTTTGAATACAATACATGCAATAATATAATCGAACAAATCATCCGCCCCACAGGGCTTTTGGATCCCAAAATTGATGTCAGACCAATCAAAAATCAGGTCGATGATTTGATGGGCGAAATCAACAAACGTACAGAAAAAAAAGAACGCATACTCATCACAACTCTTACAAAAAAAATGTCAGAAGACCTATGCGACTATTTCACACAAATGGGTCTGCGCGTAAGATACCTTCACAGCGAAATTGAATCCCTTGAAAGAGTCGAAATCCTAAGAGACTTAAGGCTTGGCGAATTTGATGTTTTGATTGGCGTAAATCTCTTGAGAGAAGGGCTTGATTTGCCCGAAGTCAGCCTTGTTGCCATTATGGATGCAGATAAAGAAGGATTTTTGCGCTCAGAAACAAGTCTCATACAAACAGTAGGCCGAGCAGCCAGAAATGTCTCAGGGACAGTAATAATGTACGCCGACAAAATAACCGACAGCATGAAACGCGCAATTGATGAAACAGAGCGCAGAAGAAAAATTCAACTTGAATACAACAAAAAACACAATATCACACCAAAAACCATTGTAAAAAAAGTCGAGGATAATCTTTTGACACTTGTTAACAGCTACCGTGATGTGGAAGAAATTGTTGCAGAAGAAATGGCAAATATGAATCTTTCGATAAAAGATTTGCCAAAAGTTATAGCAAAAATAGAAAAAGACATGCACAAAGCAGCCAAACTGCTTGACTTTGAGCGCGCAGCCGAACTAAGAGACAAGCTCAAAGAACTCAGAGAAATGTACAAATTACACAAATAATTAACAATTTTCCACAAGGTTAAATTTGATGTAAAATATAAACCATAAAAGACTTTACGAAAGATTTTCGTGAAGCGGAAATCTTGAGTCTTGGAGCATGTGAGCATATTTTGGCAAAATGTGTGAACTTTTGCCCAAAATAGCGACACTAGATTTTAGGGGGAAGATTACAAATGAAAAAATTCTGTCAAATTTTAACAGTTTTAGCTCTGGCAATATCAACAAGTGCCTGTGACTTAAGCAATATAAGCCTATCCAGGCCTGATGTGTACAAACTCAATCAAAAAGCCGCAGAATATATGAACCAAGGTCTCTATGATGATGCAATAGCAAGACTTGTCGCCATCAATGACCTTGAGCCAAACCACCCTGAAGTTTACTATAACCTGGGCATTGCGTACATAAAAAAAGAGGACTATCCGCATGCAATAGAAGCTTTGAAAAAAGCCGTAGAACTAAAACCTGATATGGCAGATGCGTATTTTTCTTTAGGAATTGCTTATGAATCATTGACAGATTTACAGATTCAACAAGTTCCGACAACAAAAGATTTCTTGAGACAAACTGAGCTCAAAACTCAAATAGCCCAAAACGTTCAAGCCATTTATGATTGCTATTCAAGATACTTGGAAAAAGCACCAAAC
>JAQUTS010000068.1 GCA_028694275.1 Candidatus Gastranaerophilales bacterium | reverse complement strand
GGGCGGATGATGGGATTCGAACCCACGAATATCGGTACCACAAACCGAGGTCTTAACCGCTTGACGACACCCGCCATATACAAAACTTTTATTCAATTTTCACGCGGTACCGATTATCTCGATCCATAATCCGCAAATAGTCTTAACCGCTTGACGACACTCGTCGTATTTTATTGTTTATGGCTGCTGTCACTTACTTTGGGTTTGTGAATGTCAACCATAAACAATTTTATACAATAAAAAAAAATCTATTTCAATACTATTTTACATCCTGTTTGATGATGATGAGGTTTTGTATGATTTTCATTGCGCAAGTAGGCAAAACGACATCATCAAGACCGCCTGCAATACTTAAGACAGCACCTGCTTTGAGTATTGTTTCTTCGCCTTTGTACATAAATTTGTAATCGGTGTCACGATCAGATCTGAGGGTGATTTTTTCCATTGGATTTTTCCTTTGTTGTTTTAAATTTACACGCTAAAATATATTATATGATGAGAAAGATTTTTTTGTTACTACTTTGTTTATTTTTTATGTCACCTTCTTGGGCAGGTGAGGTTATTTTGTTTAAAGAAGCACCTCCTGCTTTGATGCAGCTTCCTGTTTTGGAGGAAGAACCCAAAGAACTTACCCCTGAGGAGATATTTTTGTTTACTCCGTCTCCCGGGAATGATAATACTTCGCCATACAGTGTGTATAAGGGTAAAGAATACTCGGGCCGTCAGGCTTTGAAGGGCGGAGTTTCAACTTCTAAAAAAAGCGGACTTGCCACTAAGTACTCAAAAGACGGGTCGTCTGTGACTTTGCAACCTGTCAGCAAAAAAATCGGAGAATTGGAATTGGGGGATATTAATGCTGATGGCAAATCAAGAAGCTTGGAAGGAGCCTATGCTTTGTTTTCCAAGGATAGATTTGGTGTCAGAAGTAGTTTTTTGCGCAATGATTATCGCCCTGAGTTATCCAAAAACAGTATTGCAATTTCACCTGAGATGAAGCTAAGCAAAAGTCTTATTCTGCGTTCGTCATATAGTACAATTATGGAACAAAAAGGCCATTCAAACGGTCTTGCGCTTGAATATTCTATGCAAAATTCGAAAATTAAGTTAAAACCTGTTAAGAATTTGAGATTTGAAGTAAATGCGTCTACAATGTATGATGCTAATAACGATCCGACACGTAGATTTGGTTTCAATACAAAATATAGTTTTTAGTGTCAAATTTTATTCTTGAGCGTTTTTATTCTGCAAAAAGAAAGAGGACGGTGTGTCAAAACAGGTCAATGTTTCAAATTTTTATGGGTATTGGGAAGAGCTAAACTCCAGATATGGTAATGCTTTGGCGTTGCATGATGAGTATATGGATGAAAAATATACTTATTCCGAAGTGTTTTCTTCTGTGCAAAAAATGGCATGCGGATTCAAAAAACTCGGACTCAAAAAAGGTGATCATGTTTCACTTTTTTCAGAAAATTCTTGCCGATGGCTCATCGCCGATCAGGGGCTTTTAGTTGCGGGCATGGTGGATGCGGTGAGGGGCTCAGGGGCTTCTGTGAGTGAACTTGATTATATCCTTAATCAAAGCGATTCGGTTGCTTTGATTGTTGAAAATATTTCTTTGCTCAAAGCATTAAAAGATTCTGTTGCCAAATCATCACTCAAGTTTGTGATGTATATTTCAAAAGAACATTTCAAAGGTGATTATCCTTGTCCTGTATATTCTTTTGATGAAGTTATGAAAATGGGACAAGATATGGAATTTGTTAAAGATTCCGTTAAAAAAGAAGACCTCGCGACTTTGATTTATACCTCAGGGACAACAGGTTTTCCAAAGGGTGTTATGCTTACGCAGGGCAATTTGCTCTCACAGGTCAAAAATATCCATCCGTCCTTGAAGCTCAAAAAGGCTGGGCGCGCTTTGACAATCTTGCCTATATGGCATTCTTATGAGCGGGCTTTGGAGTATTATCTTCTGTCTTGCGGTGGGACTCTTATTTATACCAATCTCAAAAACTTTAAATCAGATATGAAAAAACATCAGCCTGAGTATTTTGTTTCTGTTCCAAGGATCTGGGAATCTATTTATGACGGTATCCAAAAAACTTTTGCTGCAATGCCTGATGAAAAACGACAATTTGTAAATTTTGTTTTGAATGCAAGTATCGAATATAAAAGAGCCAAGAGGATACTTTAAAACGCAGAAAAATCAAAATTTGATATAAATATCTGGCAAAGAAGTTTTTCTGTTGCAACAGTGGCTACTTTTGCTCCTGTTCATTTTTTTGGCAAAGCTTTGATTTATCCGAAGATAAAAAATGGCATCAGCTCTAATTTTTCGATAGGGATTTCAGGCGGTGGAGCTTTTCAAAAACATTTGGAAGAATTTTATGATGCCGTGGGTATTCGTGTTCATAACGGTTACGGGCTTACTGAGTCTTCTCCTGTTATAGGTTTGCGCCAGCTGAATAACCCTGTTTTGGGCTCTATAGGCAATCCTATTGTCCAAACCAAAATTAAATTAATTGACCCTGAAAGCAAAATAGATATCACAAAAACCAAAAGAGGAGTGCTTTGCGTAAAAGGTCCTCAGGTTATGCGCGGTTATTACAAAAACCAAGAAGCCACACAAAATACAATATCGTCTGATGGGTGGCTTAATACCGGTGATATAGTTGAAATAGCTCCAAACGGAAGTATTTTTATCACAGGCAGAGCAAAAGATACTATTGTACTTTTGAACGGTGAAAACATTGAACCTCAAGGTATTGAAGACGCTTGCCTTCAAAGCCCTTTCATTAAGCAAATTGTGCTTGTGGGGCAAGATAAACCTTCTTTGGGGGCACTTGTTGTACCTGATTATGAAAATATCAAAGCATCAGGCAAAGATGGGTCTGTTGCGCAGATTGTCAAAGAAGAAATAAAGACTCTTGTGCAGCAAAGAAGCAACTTTCAGTCTTTTGAGAGGGTATCATCGGTAAGATTGATTGATGAGGAGTTTTCTTTAGAAAACGGGCTTATGACTCAAACTGTCAAAATCAAACGCAATAAAGTTTTTGAAAAATATGCAAATGTAATTGAAGATATGTTTTCATAAATCTTTATATCTACTATGTAGAATCTTTTTAGCAGGTATAATTATAAAAAAAGAGGTGAGTTATGAGCACATTTATATCTGAAAAAAATAATTCTAAATTATCAATATTATCTTGGGCAAAAGAAGTCTTTGAGATTGAAAGCCACTCTATTTTGGGCTTAACGCAAAAACTTGGGGATGAATTTTGTGAAGCGATAGAACTTTTATACAATTGCCGCGGCCGCGTGATTGTTTGCGGTATGGGAAAATCAGGCTTAATCGGCCAAAAAATAGCTGCAACATTATCATCTACAGGAACGCCTGCTTATTTTTTGCATCCTGCAGAAAGTACTCACGGTGATAGCGGAATTTTGACTCGTGATGATGTTATGATAGGGATTTCAAATAGTGGCGAAACTGCTGAATTGATGCAGGTTTTACCCATCGTAAAAAGACTCGGTATTCCACTTATTGCAATGAGCGGAAAAAGAGAGTCCACTCTTGGTATTCGTTCTGAGGTGTTTTTGGATATTGCCGTAGAAAAAGAAGCTTGTCCTTTGGGCAAAGCACCTACGGCCAGTACAACAGCAACGCTTGCAATGGGGGATGCTTTGGCCATTTGTCTTTTGAAAAAAAGAGGATTTACTCAAGAAGATTTTCTTTTCTTCCATCCATCAGGCGCACTTGGTCGGGGAATGCTTTATATGGTTGAAGAGCTTATGCACAAAGGCGATGAGCTGCCTGTTGTTTCTATGAATGAGGCTTTTACGTCTTCGTTGAAAGAAATATCTGATAAAAGACTCGGTTGTGCGATTATTGTAGATGAAGCAGGAAGAACCTGTGGGATCTTGACAGATGGTGATATAAGAAGAACTCTTTTGAAAAATCAAATGAGCCCCGAGCTTATGGTCAAAGATGTTATGACCCCTAACCCCAAAATTCTAAATCCAAAAGAACTTGCCGCAAAAGCGTTGAGGATTATGGAAGACAATTCTATTACAAGTTTGGTTGTAAATGATGAAAACGGCAAACCAATCGGGCTTTTGCATATTCATAACTTACTAAAAGCAGGGGTGGCATAGACGTGAAAAATTTGTTTGAAAAAGCTCAAAAAATCAAACTTATCGCTTTTGATGTGGACGGTGTTTTGACTGACGGGAGTATCAGCTACACAGACCAAGGGATTGAAATCAAAACCTTCAATGCAAAAGACGGTCAGGGCATGAGCATGCTTGCTGATTCCGGTTATATTACGGCTATTATTACTGCAAGAACTTCTGCCATTGTACAAAGACGTGCCGCTGATTTGAAGGTGACAAGGGTTTTTCAAGGTGCCAAAAACAAACTTTTGGCTTTGGAAACACTTTTATCGGAGTATGGGTTTTCTTTAGAAGAAGTTGCGTATGTTGGAGATGATTTCCCCGATATATGCATTTTATCAAGAGTAGGCTTGGCTTGTTGCCCTTTTGATGCTGTTGATGAAGTCAAGGATGTTTGTCATTTTATTTCGCAAAAAAAGGGCGGAAAAGGTGCCGTAAGAGATGTTGCTAATCTTATTCTTAAAAGCTCGGATCAATTAGAACGGTTTGTAATGCATAAGGCTCTACAACAATAGTTTTAGGCTTTTTGTCAATTGGGTTTTCACAAGAATCTGCTTCGATTCCGATTAAATCTGTCTTTTGTTCAGAATCTGTTATGTTCAAAAGCCTCAAAACAATTTTGTCTGAGTTTTCAGCTTTTTTGCAGGCAAGGACTGATATATTTGGGTTGTTTATATTTATGGAATATTCAGGAGCCATCTTTGATAAGAAGGCTATTGTAGGGTCAAAATAATAATCAGCCAGCTTGAAAAGTTCTTCTTTTTTGTCAGTAAAAGTTATTGCAAATTCACAACTCAAATCTCTCAAGCACTGAGCTTCTGGTGTTGAAATTGTCGGGCCTGCTGCGTTATACCGTGTGTGAAGTTGTTTGCCTGAGAGCATTCCGACTGCACGAACAAGTGTGATGCCAAGAGTCTTTTTGTTTATTTCATATTCGTGAAGACCTTTTGTTATTACGGCTGTGTTCTGAGCCCAAACAAATCTTTGCATAGGCGCTGTATTGGTTGGGAGTTCTTTGCCGAATTCTGCAGCTTTAAGTGAGTTAAGATCATAATCAGGATCGAAACTCCTTTCAATCGCCCCTATTGAATCTTCTGAAAAAGTTGAGGTGATTTTCTCGGGTAGGTTTATTTTGGCTTGAAGAATGTGATTTTGCGCTTTGTTTTCAAAATCAATTTTGAATTTGAGCAAAGGAGAATCCGCATCGAGTGTTATTTGCACCTTTAGATTATGAGTTATAGTTTTTTTGCTTCTTTTTTTGTCTGAGTTTTTTGGGATACTGATTTTGTAGTTGGCTTCAATGGTTTTTCGAATAGGGGTATCAAAAAGTAATCTGCTTTTTACAAATTCTGCTTTGAGTCCTCTATCACCTATTATCGGGGAGAAATTGTAAGTGTCGCCAATATCTGCTCTGTCTTCAAAATAAAGCATGTTAGGGTATGTTTTGTTTGATTTTTTATCTGTTATGTTCAGTTGTCCTTGTTTTGTTAGCTCTATTTTTAGGAATGAATTTTCGATGGTGTTTATATCAGATTTTAGGTCTGTGCCAAGAGTTGGCGTTGATTGGCTATAGCCGAGGGGTTTGATATTTTTTACTTTTGCTAAATAAGTATAAATAGTCGTCAAATCTTCGCTCACGGGAATTTGGTGAATATTATGAATGATATTCGGAGGGAAGAGGGTTTCTTTTTTGATAAGTTCAAAACCTTTAGCTTTGGGGAGTTTTTGGGTGGTTTTAATTTCGATATTGCCCTCATATTCAAAGCCTGATGAATTGAATACGATGATTTTGTCGCCTTTTTTATGGCTTTCAATGGATTTTTCTTTTACGGCAGTTAGAAGTTGGTTGATTTTGGCAAATCTTGTTTCCATTTCTTGATGAACAGAATCCACGCTACATCCGCAAATACTGTCATGTGCGTGGTTTTTCAGAATCATTTTCCACGCATAGTCCAAAAAGTCTTTATTTGAATTTAGTTTTGTTGTTTTTTCGCAAAATGTTGCAAAAGTTTCTGTTTTTTTCAGTTCCCAACTTGTCAATGTATTGAGCCTTTTAAGGTAGTTTCGGGTGGAATATGTGCCTTGCAATATGAAGTTTTTGCTGTTGTCTCTAAATTCTCCGATGTGGGATTCAAGGTTGGTTTTTGGCTCTTTCAAATACTCAAACACCGAGCCTGATTGTATTTGGTCTTGGCTTTTTGAATTGATTTCTTTAAGTAGTTCAGGCAGGTTATTGTGAGCTCCAAGGTGGTCTGCTCCTATCGGAATCAAGATGATTTCTCCAAGGTTATTTTCTTTGATTTTTTCTGTGAGCTCTTGGAACGCTTTTATATCAGGTATGTTCAAAAAATCTTGAAAATACCCTTCTGAGAGATGCGTGGCTGTTATTGATTTTTGGCTTTTTGACATCCATTTGAATTCTGATTTTTTATCCCCCAGGCCTCGCCAAAGAAGGGCGTTTTGTATCCCAAAAGAGTTCAAAATATCCACCATGCCAGCTGTATGCCCGAATGCATCGGGAAGATAACCTATAAAGTCTTCTATTCCGTATTCTTTCGATTGATTTATACCTGTTAAAAGATTGCGAATAAGGCTTTCTCCTGAAACCAAAAACTCATCGGCAAGCGTGTACCAAGGGCCGATTACGATTTTTTTGTTTTTTATGAGGTTTTTTATAAGGGGTTTTTTATATGGGGCTATCTCGAGCAAATCATCTATCAAAACAGTCTGACCGTCAAGATAAAATTGCGGAAACTCGTCTCCTTCAAGCTTTTGCACAATATCTTCGAAAACTTCAAAAAATCTGAAACGAAATTCTTCAAAGGTTCTGTACCATTCTCTATCCCAATGTGTGTGTAGGTAAGTAATAATTTTCATAAGATTTATTTTAGTTTATTTTTTCCAATAAATCTAGCAGTATAGCCATATAGTTATTGTTTGTCTTATGAAGGTATGATAGATTCGCCACGGAGCTAGAGTATATCTCAATATAGAGGGATTTATTTTGATTAGGTTTGTTTTTAGACTATTTTTAATTATTTTTATTGTGCAAAGCCTGATCTCATTTGCAAAAGAACCCGATGTTATTTATTTGCAGCAAACAGATGTTAAAGGAATTCCTCCAAGTCAAAAAGTTTCTGATGATGGTTTTGTTAAGAGCTTTTATAACAAACCGATTGATGTGAGTATAGAAATCAATGAATATCTTCGCCCAGAAAAACTCCTCCCTGTAAAACTTGAGGATTGTATCTGCTTGGCGATGGAACACAATTTGGATATCAAATCCTCTAAAGCTCGAGAAAAGCAGTTTATGTGGGATTATAAAAACCAAAAGACAAAATACTACCCAGATGCTTCTTATTTGTTTACGTTTTCAAATCTGAACGGGGCATTTTTGGCAGGTGGCGTAATACCTGTACTTGTTAATGAAAGTCCATATCAGTCACAGTTTTGGCTTGATTGGGTGCTCTATGACGGCGGGTATCGCTCAAATAAGAAAAAAGCTGCCAAAAATATGTATACTTCTTCTCAAAAAGAAGTCGCTTTCACAAAAGAAGAAGTCTTGAGAAATACAGCTATAAGTTATTATCGTATGCTTGGTTACAAGCTTAAAATAGAGATTCTGACAAGAAACATAGAAGAAATAGACAAACAGCTCGAGATAAATAAAAAACTCGATGCAACGTATAATGTCAGCCGTGCGCAAACAGCCAAAGAAGGTGCCAAAGAAAAACTTTTGGCGGCATACAGAAATTATCGTACGGAGCAGGCTAATCTTGCAAACATTTTGGGCATAGATGTGGATACTGCCATATATCCTACAGACACAGGGCTTTATAAGGTTACTTTGAATAATTCAAACTATACAATAGATGATCTTTCTTCTATGGCTTTGATCTCAAGGCAAGATGTTGAATCTATAAGGCTTAAGATAACAGCCCTCAAGTGCGAACAAAAAACTCTTAACTCTCAGTTTCTTCCTAATATTGCGGCGCACGGTATGTTGGGAAATGTGGGAAACCACAGACTGGGCAGTTATGAGAGCAGGTGGGTCGGGCTCACCATGAATTATCCTTTCGGCAAGGGGTTTGGAGCAGGAACCTATACGGATTATCAAAGATACAATGCTATGCTGGAAGCAGCAAGAATAGAACTTGAGAATAAACTCAGAGATATAAGACAAAGCATAATTACTTCTTATTACGGTATAAAAATTTCGCAAGACAGGATAAATACATCTATGGAGCAAATAGAAAAAGCAAATAAAACCTTGTATATGGGGCTTTTACGTCTTCAGGCAGGAGGGCTTTACGGTGATGTGCTCAGGTCTCAAGATGACAAGACTAATGCCAGGCTAAATCTTGTTGATTCTGTCGTGGATTATAATATTTCACAAATAAACATGCTTTTTGATACGGGAACTATGTCTGTTTATAATCTTTTGCAAAGAAAAGAAGTTGTGCCTGTTGATGATCCTATTTTTCAAAAGACTGATGGCGAGTAGTTTTATTTTGATTTTCCTGCAAGCTGTCCGCAAGCTGCATCAATGTCTGCTCCTCGCTCAAGCCTTACGGTTGTTTTTTTGCCTGCTTGCTCCAGTACATATTTGAATTTGTAGATGGTGTCTTTATCAGGTTTTTTGAATTCATCTTCGCAAACAGGATTGTATGGAATGATGTTTATGTTGCAGTGAATATCTTTTAAAAGCTCAACTGTTTTTTTTGCGCAGTCTATAGAATCATTTATATCTTTAATGAGAGT
>JAQUTS010000067.1 GCA_028694275.1 Candidatus Gastranaerophilales bacterium | reverse complement strand
AGAAAAAAGACTACGAAAAAGCGATTAAAAACGCAAAAAAAAGCATCAATCTTTTTCCTCTGAAAGTCGAAAGTTACATTGTTATGGCTGAAGCCTTTGCAGCGCAAGGAATGAAAGAAGAATGCGAAGACTGTTATCTAACAGCTGAAAAAATCAACAAAAACCACTCCACTCTTTATCTGTCTTGGGGTGCGAGTTTACAAAAGTTCGAAGACTACAAAACATCGCTTGAAAAGCTCAATCATGCTTGCATGCTGGCTCCTGATGATATTTCGATCAAATATTATCAAGCAAGAGCAATAAGATTCTTGGGCGATTTGCCAAAAGCGATACAGATGCTGCAATTGATATGCAGAATAAACACAACTGATTACAACTCAATAACAGAGCTTGGCGAAAGCTATCAGGCAACAAATGAACATAAAAAAGCCATAAGTTGCTTCAACACAGTATTAAAAAATACAAGAAATAACCACAAACTTTACTACAATATTGCTTCTTCGTACCGAATGATGAACCAAACATCAAATGCAATAATATACTATGAAAAGACTTTAGAATACTATCCTGAGCACCTCTCTGCATTGTTAGAACTTGCAGAAATCCAGGCAAAAGAAGACAACTTCAAAGAAGCTATAAGAAGAATTCGAAGAGCCTTCCAACTAAAAAAAGAAAATAAAGATATTCTCTTTGAATACGGAAAAATCCTTATGATGGCAAATGATTTGGATAATGCACTGGAAAAAATCAACGCCACTTTAAGCCTGGATCCTGAATACAGCGTTGCGTATTTATGCAAAGCAGAAATTTTCATCAAAAAAAACTCAAAAGAAGAAGCTATTGCTCTTTTGGATGAGGTAAAAGAAAAATTCCCCGAAGCTATTGAAGTGACAAACTTTTTGGCATTTGCATACATAGAAATAGCAGACGTTTGGGGCTATTTTGACTACTATCATAAAGCCATTGAATATTTGTATAAGTTGATAGATCAAAACTACACAAATTCGACAGTCCTTGCCAATTTGGCATATGTAAAGGCAAAACTCGGCGACAAAGAGGGATTCAGATACGAATTTGTAAACCTGATACACCTGTATCCAAATGAAAAAGAACTGATTTTGAAATATCTTGACATGGCCTTTGAAAAACTTGACTTTGAAGCTGATTTTGGTACGCTATTAAAAGAAGAAATTATGAATTATAAGGCACAAGCAGAGTGAGTATTGTAGTACAAAAATTTGGCGGAACTTCAGTAGCAGATCCAACAAAAATAAAAAACGTAGCGCAAGCCGTAATCAGAGAAAAAGAAAAAGGTCATCAAGTTGTCGTAGTAGTTTCAGCGATGGGAAAAACAACTGACTATCTTGTTGATTTGGCGAGCGAAATCAGCCCTAATCCTTCTTTGAGAGAAATGGATATGCTGCTTACAACAGGTGAGCAAGTATCCATAGCCCTATTGACAATGGCTATTCAACAAGCAGGTCATAGAGCAATAAGTATGAATGCAGCCCAAATCGGCATCATTACAGAAAATGTTCACTCTAAAGCCAGAATTGTAGACATCAAAACAAAAAAACTCAAAAGAAATCTTGATAACGGTCTTATCGTTGTAGCTGCAGGTTTTCAAGGAATCACACCTGATGGTGAAATCACAACTCTTGGAAGAGGCGGCTCTGATACATCGGCTGTAGCTTTAGCTTCTGCCTTGGGCGCAGAAAGATGTGATATCTATACGGATGTAGATGCCGTATACACAGCAGACCCTCGCGTTGTACCGACAGCATCAAGATTAGATGTAATTTCTTATGAAGAAATGCTCGAACTTGCAAGAGTCGGCGCAAATGTTTTGCACCCGCGTTCGGTTGAAACGGCAAAACAGTTTTCTATGCCGATGAGAGTGAGAAGCAGCTTCAACCATCAAGATTTAGGAACCTTAATTATAGGAGTAGAAGAAATGGAAATATATAGACCCGTAAGCGGTGTTGCAGCAGATTTGTCGCAGGTAAAAGTTGCGATCACAAAAGTCCCTGACAAACCAGGTAGCGCGGCCAAAATCTTCTCAACTCTTGCTGACAACAATATAAGCGTAGATATGATTATCCAATCATACGGTGATGAAAATAATATCCGTGATATGGCGTTCACTGTAGATGAAAGTGACTCTGAGCAAACAATGTCAATTTTGAATAACCTTCAAGCCCAAATAGGATATGAGGATGTCGTTCTTGACAGACATGTAGCCAAAATAAGCATTGTAGGCGCAGGAATGATTGACAAACCCGGTGTTGCGGCAGATATGTTCTCAGCCATTGCGGATACAGGTATCAACATAAAAATGATTTCAACAAGCGAAATCAAAATCAGCTGTATCATCGACAAAGACTACGCAAAAGAAGCAGTAAAAGCCTTGCATGACAAATTTGAACTAAATGCAGATAAAGAAGCTAAAGTTCAAAGTTAAGTTTTTAAAACTAAATCATAACTAAAAATATACATACCATTACAAAATATTATCGGATGGATGCCAAATCCTGTTTGATTTGTGCAATCAAATCTTCTTTAGAAGCGAATTTTTTTTCATCACGAATTTTATGAACAAAACCCACTTCGATATTTTGCCCGTAAATATCTTTATCGAAGTTTAATAAATGCGCCTCGATAGTTATCTCGCCATCTTTTAATGTAGGTGCTTTGCCTACATTAATCATCGCTTTGTATTTTTTGCCTTGAACAACGGCCCAACCTGAGTACACCCCATTTGGGACAGGTTCCAAATCGAATTTGGGCATCAAATTAGCGGTAGCAAAGCCAATTGTACGACCAATTTCGCGCCCCTTTACAACTTCACCGTCCAAAGAGTAATCACGTCCGAGATACTTACTTATGTGCTCAAAATCACCTGCTTGCAAACATTTTTTGATCAAAGAACTGCTCACAACCTTTGAATCATACTCAACAGGAGGCACGCAAATAACCTCATACCCATAACGAGAAGCGTTATCTTGCAAAAATTGATTATCACCTTTTTTATTAGCCCCAAAAAAATGATTGAAGCCAACAGTGATACATCGAGGGTGCAAAGAATCAACAAGGATTTTTTTCAAATAAGATTCTGCTGACAAAGAAATCAATTCAGGAGTAAAATCCAAAAGCAAAACAGCATCCACGCCGAGTTTTTGGATAATATCCAGTCTTTTTTCAAGGGTAATGACAGATGTAATTTTTTTATTTTGTAAAAGTTCAAGAGGATGATTCGCAAAAGTCACAACACAAGATGATACCCCAAGTTGCTTTGATTTTTTCAACATAGACTTGATTACAGAACAATGCCCAAGATGGATACCGTCAAAAAATCCAAGCGCGATAGAAGACTCTTGTAACAAATCAGGTTTTGCATGTTTAAAAATTAACAATATAAAAATCCTTATTAAAAAAGAAGACTTCAAAGAAAAGTCTTCTTTTCGTATAACCTGAAAAACCTAAACTAAACTGCTTTTTGTACTTTATTTGCTCTGATGCAAGAAGTACAAACGTTAGCTTTTTTAACTTTTCCGTTGATAACAGCTTTTACAGATTGCAAGTTAGGAATCTGTTTGTATGTATGAGCTTTGTTTGAGAAAGATCTTTTTGCTGCTTTCAAAGGTTTTTTACCACAAATTTCGCATTGTCTAGACATTTTATTTTCCTTCTTAATTATTTTTATCAAGTGTCTATAATCATAAACAAAACCAAACGATATATCAAGTACCAACTTAACTTTAAATTAAGACAAATTAACTCCAAAAGAGATAAAAACAGTCACAGAGCTAAAAATCAGTATATTCAAGCCTAAAAGGCACAAAACAAAAGAATAAAAAACAAGCCATCTCATCTAAATAGATGATTTTTGAGCTTAATTTGCATGATAGGGTTTGCATATAATCATTTAATTTATACAAATTTTAAGGTCAAAAGAAAAGAAGGGATTTATAGAAGACATGGATATGAAAATCAATGGCAGGCTAGGGTTAATAAAAAAAATTACATCGCAAAATACTCAGCAAACACAAGCAAACAGTACTCCTTTTACAAGTAATCCTTTTGGAATTTCTTTTAAGGGAAAAACTCACAATGGTGACTTGTTTGTAAAATCAAAAGCTGATGTATTAAAACAATCAATAGCACAAAAAGGCAAAATGGCTGCAAGTGCTGTAATAGGAAGCCTTGTAGAAATCAAAAATACTTTTAAAGCAAAAATTCAGCCGGTTATTGATTTTGCAAAACAGACAAAAGCACAAATTTCAAAAATTGCAGATACAGTAAGTAATTTCAAAGCATCTGATTTGAAGATTTCTAATTTAATTAAAGATGATCCTTATCCGACACTATCAAAACAAGCCAAAAAACTTGTAATTAAGCCGGTAGACGAGCTTGAATCAATGTGGTTGGCAAAAGCATAAAATCAAGAAGTAAGGTAAAAATAAAGGATAAAAAAATGTTTAAAAAAGAGAGAGAAGAAATAGCAAAATTAGAACATATCATAGAAGCACTTGGTGCTCATAAAGACCCAAAAGCAATTGACGTATTAGAGCGCCTTGGTACAAATTCGCCTGATGATGAAATCAGAGAGCTGACAGCAAAAGCCCTGATAGGCAAAAACGATCATGACTCTTTGGTTGTACTCATCGTCAATAAGGGCAAAGGTATCAACGATCTTAGCCCAAAAGTTGCAATGCATTCTGTGAATGAAATTCTATCACTCAATGACAAAACAGAAGTTGTAAAAATTCTTGAAGACACAATGAGCCTTCACTCTGATGAAGAAGTCAGAGAAACTGCACGCTCTGTCAAAGCTTTGATAGAATTGTCATAACCAAAATACCAACTAAAAATACCGACTCTACTCAAGGGTTGGTATTTTTTATTGCCAAATATCTTCAATAAGCTCCAAAGTTCCCCAAGTCGCATCAAGTCGGTATAAGGCATTAAAAGGCAATGTATATTTGCTTTTATCATGTGCCGCCCAAAAGCCGTAAAAAGAAGGTAAATTCAAAGGCAAAAAGCTTCGCAAAAACTCAACACTCACCTCTGTTTTGCCAAATCCTGCAAAAACCACACCGCAAACCTTATCAAAAACACTCCCCAAGCGAAGTTGTGTGAGCATTCTGTCAATTTTATACGGTTCCTCATTCAAATCCTCAATCAAAAGAATTTTATCAGAACAAGCAGGAAAATACTTTGTTCCCAATAAAGATACCAAAACCGAAAGATTCCCTCCAAGCAAAGGTGCTGATACGACCCCTTTATTGATAGTTTGAAAATCAGGCTTTGCACCATACAAATAAGTAATTTGGGCTCCTTGAATGACTTCCAAAAAACTCTTTTGGGTAATTACATCAATTTCACCGCCAAAATCACCTATAGCCATAGGTGAATGGAAACAAGGGCAAGGCAGATTATTTAACAAAGCAGTAATATCACTGTGCCCCATAAAAATTTTTGGATTTTGCGCAATCAAATCATAATCAATTTTATCAAGCAATCTAGTACACCCATAACCACCTCTTGCACACAAAATGGCTTTGGCATCAGACTTAAAAGCAGCATGAAAATCATCAAGACGGATATCATCACTTCCTGCAAGGTAGTCTTGTTGCGCAAATAAATTATCGCCCAAAATAACATTAAACCCCTTCGACTTGATATAATCAACAGCCCTGAAAAGACATTCGGTATCTTTAATCGGGCCGGCAGGAGAAATAATATAAAGACTGTCACCTTTTTGAAGAGGAGTGATTTTTTTCATGCTTTTACAAAATCCTTTGTCGTGATACATTATAATAATAGCAAAGAGGTATGGAAATTGTCACAATCGTATATTCCCCTTTACAGAAAATATCGCCCTCAAACTTTTGCAGACCTTGTAGGACAAGAAGTTGTATCAAAAGCACTTTGTAATGCAATAGAAGCCGATAAGATTTCGCATGCGTATCTTTTCACAGGATCAAGAGGGACAGGAAAGACTTCTGCGGCAAGGATTTTGGCCAAATCGCTAAACTGCGTCAACGGCCCAACTGCCACTCCATGCGGAGTTTGCCACAATTGCACAGACATAACAAACGGAAGCGCAATAGATGTCCAAGAAATCGACGCAGCAAGCAACAACGGCGTCGAAGATGCGCGTGACATAATAGAAAAAGTCCAATTTGTGCCTGTTTCCGGCAAATATAAAATATTTATCATAGACGAAGTTCACATGCTTTCAAAAGAAGCTTTTAATGCTCTTTTGAAAACAATCGAAGAACCTCCAAAAAACCTTGTATTCATCTTAGCTACAACAGAATCACACAAAGTATTAGAAACTATAGTAAGCCGTTGCCAGCGTTTTGATTTCAGAAAAATCAAAATTAAAGACATAACAAAAAGGCTTGAATACATATCAAAACAAGAAAAAATAAAAATCACACCACAAGCAATTGAACTGATAGCACAAAAATCATCAGGCGGATTGCGTGATGCAATAGCACTATTAGACCAGGCAAGTGTTTTGGGTACAGACGGTAATGAAATAACCGTCGATGATATTTTATCAATCTCAGGAGCTCTGTCTCAAGATGACCTATATGCAATAACAGACTCATTGGCCAAAAAACAACCCGAAGTCCTTATTGAGCTGATAGAAAAAATAGTAAACCAAGGAAATGAGCCACTTTTAGTATTAAAAGAACTTACTGAATATTTCAGAAATATGCTCTTGATTAAAAATATCCAAGATGCATCAAAACTATCTGATCTTGTTGTAATTTCAGAAAACTATGTAGATAAAATCAAAGATCAAAGTGAGTATTTTGAGACAATAGAAATAGCTCAAATTCTCGAAAAAATGGCAGAATATGATGCAATGCTCAAAAATACAACCAACCAAATGATGTGGCTGGAAGTGATTTTGGTAAGCATATTGCACAGACAAGACATAAAAGTACTAAAAGACCTTGAAAAAAGAGTCTCTGACCTTGAAGCAATGATAACAGGCGGGCAAATCAAGCAACAACCACAGCCCATAAGACCCACATTGCAACAACCTGCTCCAATTGCAGAAATAAAACCCGCACCTGTCTCAGAGCAAAAAATTGCCCCGCTACCTGTTGAAAAAATAACAGAACCTACCGTACAAGAAGAACCAAAAACTAAACCGATACCTGCAAAAGAAGAAACATCTTCTATGGAAAACAAAGAAGATTTGAAAGAAGTTTGGACAAACATTGTCAACCTACTTGAAAGTTTTCCTTCCAAGAGATTTTTTATGGATCTTGCTAAACCTGTAGAGATTTCAAAAGACGGTATATTACTTGCTTTGGCAAATGAAGCCCTAATAAAAGGCGCGAAGGAAAGCAAAAAAATCCACGAGCTTGAAGCAGCTGCACAAAAATTCTTCAGCCAAGAAGTAAAAGTAAACCTGATAACTTTTGAAGACAGAAAAGAAATAAAAAAAAAACTGAAACAAGAGCATAAAAAAGAAGTTGTTTCTGAAAACACGATACAAATTCAAACAGAAGAGTCCTTTGACATAGAGTTTGAGGAGCTGGCGCAAGTAAAAACACAAATGCCTGCCCCGACCCCGTCAAAAGGATTTTCGGATCAGACAGATATGATAATAGACCTTTTTCAGGGCAAAGTCATCGACTGATAATTACCCTGTTGGCTATAAAAATGGATAATATTCTATAGTATAAGTTAGGTTAGTAGAGTTATTTTCAAACAAAGCCCAATACCTTAGACTAGAGTTGTCGCATAGGAGGAGGATTTGATTATGTCACTACAGTTATTGTTTAAAGCACCGTACATAGAGATGGAAAGCCTTGAAAACATTTGGTTTCAGCTATCCAACACAGCTTGCAATCTCAAATGCAAACACTGTTTTTTAAGCTGCAACCCAAAATTTACTAACAAAAGTTTTTTACACATAGACAAAGTAAAGCAAACACTTGATGCAACAAGAGGAGAAAACATCAAAAACATCTACCTCACAGGAGGAGAACCGTTGCTGCATCCTGAAATCAATAACATTCTGAGGCTTTGTCTCAGACGATGCAATACAACTATATTAACAAACGGTACAATGTTAAACGACAAAAAAGTCCGTTTTTTAAGACAATTAGAAGACAATTACAACTTCGAAATAATATTCAGAGTAAGCCTTGATCATTATGATGAAATTATCAACGACAGAATAAGAACCAGAGGCCATTTCAGAAAAGCAATCTCGGGGATACAAAACCTCATAAAATACGAATTTAATCCAATAATTTCAACCGTTAACTATGACAACAGAGACGATGATGAGTTGAAATCAGGATTCAGAGAACTCTTTGACAGTATAGGTTTTGAGACAGAAGATCTCAACTACAAAATTATTCCGCCAATAAAAACAGGTGAATACGCGCTTAATTACGGAAAATACCAAGATGACGAATTTGTTGATTGCAACAGCCTAAAAAACGCCGATACAGACAACTTTGACTGTAAAACATCCAGAATAATAACCCAAGACGGCGTATATTCTTGTCCTGCATTAGCCACAGATTCAAGAGGAAAAATAGGCACAACTATACAGGATTACTCCAAAAAAGTATTTTTGGAAGCAAATACATGTTACACCTGCAAAAAACTGAACGGAAAGTTATTCAACAACGATTGGTAACAAATTATTAACGTATTTTAAAAAAAATAGCAATTAATATTTTTAGGTATCTTATAACAGTTGTGTAACGTATTTGAGGTTAGTGTAATGAATAAAATCGGTAATTTAAACTTTGGGCAACAAGTAGTACCTATCAAATCAGAAAAACCTATTACTAACGAGGAAAAATCCCAATTAGTAGAAGTTAAAAATATTCTTGATGAAAAAATGGGCAAAGATGTTGTCAATTTCAGCATAAAAGATGACAAAAGCATTGATGTAGTAATCAACCACCCTGACCCAAAAGTTGAAAAGGCTATTGCAGAAAAAATGAAAGACTTGGCTGCAGCATCAAATCCTGTAGCAAAAGATAAAAAAGCG
>JAQUTS010000066.1 GCA_028694275.1 Candidatus Gastranaerophilales bacterium | reverse complement strand
GGTACATACCCATACCACCCATCGGAACGGGAGGAAGCATGTTGTTTGTTGCCATAAGAGGAGAGATACCGAAGTTTACATACGGTGAACTCGCTCCATAACTTGTTGGAAGTAATGTTCCATTAAATGAATCCCACATAACCATAACCTTTTTAAATGACTAACCTTACATATATAAAAACAATCATCTAAAAATTCATGACAAAAGGCTTCCATGTTATGTAACATTTGTTAACACTTACGAAAGCCTTTGCGTTAAAAGCCTTATTTTTTGAGCATCATATCTCTTGTGGCTCTGTACAATTGACTCAAATTCAGCCCATTAGCTTCGTGAACCTGAAAATCAGCAACCTTTCTGGCTGAAGATTTTTTACCCTCAAAACTTTTTACAGTCATTGTAGCCATTTTTACTATTTTGGGCAAAATAGAGCCTTCTTGCTTTAGAAGCCTCAACTGAGTGCCGATTGTTACTTTTTGAGCTTTCCCGTCACTCAACAAATCATGATGAAGCATCATCAAAGCGTGCTGCTGCGGAATTCTCGTTTTTTCGTGAAAAGTTTTGTCAAAAGTTCTTGTGATTTTTACTTGAGAACCAAAAGACTGTTGATTTTTTACTTGCATTTTATCACCTCTAATTTTTACTGCAGAACAAACGTATCTAAATATATAAATTTGCTACTTTTCTTAAAATTCATCTATAAACCAATCCTCTCACACTCTAAGAAACTTTGTACAAAAAGGCCTCAGGGTTTTTACATTTTTTAATACTGAGATTTAGCCAAAGCAAGCTTTCACAAAGGCGTAATTTATGCTAAAATCGGCTTTATCACGGGAGGATGAATGGAAAAATTCACAACAGATGCTATCACTCTGCGCTCATACAACCTGAGTGAATCTGACAAAATAATCGTCATGTATTCAAAAGACAAAGGTCTTTTGCGCTGCGTGGCAAAAGGAGCAAAAAAACCCTCTCCCAAAATCGGAAGCTGCTTTGACAGTCTTATTGCATCACAAGTATTAATCGCCAAAGGCAAAAAACTCGACACCATCGACCAATCACAAGGAATCAACTCCTTCAGCGGCCTTCGAAAAGACTTTGACAAACTCAGCTACGCTATGTACTGCGCAGATATTATCAATGCTTTTTCTATTGAGGGTGATCTTGGTTCTGAGGAGATTTATGAACTTTTTTATAACACGCTAAATGCAATAGCCAAAAGCAAAAACAAGCTCAACACGATTCTTTGTGTAACCAAGTTCCAAATGAATTTGATGGAAATCCTAGGATACGGGCTTGAGCTCAATAATTGCGTCAAATGCCTCTGCCCGATAGGAGAATCCGCCGTTTTTTCAAAAGAAGCGGGAGGGGTTATTTGCCCTGATTGTACGGCAGATTATAATAATCAAATAAGCTCAAAACTTGTTAATTTTTTCAAAAAAATCGCAGGTGCTGATTTTGAAAATAAATATTTTGTGGATGAACCCATCAAAAATGAGCTTACAATCATGTATTGTTTCAACTTGATGAAAGACTATATCCAAATTCGCTCACCCAAAAAACTCAAAGCGCAGGAACTTTTGGGGATAGTGTAGATTAACTAAAATAAAATTGATGTTTGCCATCAGGTAATTCTATTATTTTATTTTTAAAATTACAAACAGGAATTATTTTTGAAATATCAGCAATCGAACCCATTTTAAAAGAAAATGGTTCTTTGTCTTTTTGAGTTTGCAAGCATAACCTCCATTCTCTTTGATGTTCAAAAAAAGTATGTTTTTTAAATGGGCCTATATCACCACTATATGAACCAAAATCCACATATTCAACTCGCTGAGCTCTAGCAGAATCAATAATATTTCTTTCAATTAAAGGCTCAATAGCAAAGTTTAGGCGATTTATAAAATCTTTAGGATGAGTAATAATAAGCATAGTATCTCCAAAATCACGAACTTTATCATTAAAAATCTTGCAATCATAAAATTCAGTCCCTGCTGCGAGGAATGACATACAGAAAATATGAGTATAATCTGAATTATTTAAAGATAATTTTACTGGACCAACAAAATCAGTAGCAGGTATATCAATATTATCAATTGTTAAAACAAAATTCTTTGGTTGAGCTATAAGCGTTATATTCTCATCAGGATCACCTTTTTCTCTATCTTCTAACCCCTTAAAAAAACCAAAAGTATTCATATAGATAAGACCTTCCTTTTGAAATTGTTCTACATGTTTTTTTTCTCCAAATCTTACAAAAACCATAGATCCTCCTCTAAATACTATTTTCACAATCATACCATCACAACCCCGCCTTGTGGTAAGTGAACGTACATTTCTTAACGAAATTGAGCAAAGAGGGGTTTTGAAAAACCCCGAAGACGAGAACTGCTTGGCGAGTCTAGCGAAATAAGTTTAGAAATGTGTGAACGAGAGCAGGCGGGCGTTTTTATGAAACTTTTTAAGTAAAAAGTTTCCTCCGTCCGAGAAGGACAGAAGAAAAACTTAGATAAGTACCCCGAAACGAAGTCACAAGACCTGTAAGATGCTGAAAATTGGCAGGCTCTTTGAGATTGCTTCTTTGCGCTCGCAATGACATAAAAAATCTTAATATAATCCTTGAAATCTATTTTTGATATATACTATAAGAGTACAAATATAAAAAGGATTATAGAAAATGAAAGAAGCAAAAACTTATTCGCTAATGATTGGCGAAAAAGAAGTAACCCTCGAGGCAGGGAAGTATGCACAGAGTGCATCAGGAAGCATCTTATTGCGTTGTGGCGATACAGTAATGTTGGTAGCAGCAACAGTTGCTGAACAACCAAGAGAAGGGATCGATTTTTTCCCTTTATTGATTGATTATGAAGAAAAAATGTCCGCTGTAGGACGTATCCCGGGTGGATTCAACAGAAAAGAAGGTCGTGCATCAGATAAAGCTATCTTGGTTTCAAGACTTATCGACAGACCTATCAGACCTTTATTCCCAAAAGGATACAGAAATGATATACAAGTAGTCGTGTCTCTTTTGAGCTCAGATGAACATACTCAACCTGATACATTGGCAGTATTCGGCGCATCAGCTGCTGTTATGCTGACTCAAGCTCCTTTTGAAGGGCCTGTGGGTTGTGTTCGTGTTAGCCGTTTGAATGGTGAATTCATCGCTAACCCAACTTATGAACAATCTGAAGAATCTGATATGGATATCGTAATTGCAGGAACAGAAGATTCTGTAATTATGGTTGAAGCAGGTTGTAAGTTTGTAACAGAAGACGATATTATGGCTGCTGTTGATTTCGCCCAAGTCGAAATCAAAAAACAAGTAGACGCTCAAAGAGATTTTGCAGCTCAATGCGGAATCGTGAGAGAAGAATTCGTTAACCCTGTTGATACAGCTCCATTGTTTGAACTCATCAAAGCAACTGCTTATGACAAAGTTACAGAAGCGTATCACGATTTTGACCGTGACGGCAGAAAAGCTAAACTAGCGGAAGCAAAAGAAGCTGTGAAAGCAGCAATCGAAGCTCTTGGTGAAGATAGCGAAATCACAAAACTTCTTGACGGTTCAAAAATCGACTACGTTTCAGAAGAATTCAAATCTCTTGAGAAAAAAATCATGAGAAAAATGATTGTCGAAGAAGGCGTAAGAGCAGATGGCCGTAAGAGTACAGATGTTCGTCCTATCTGGTCAGAAGTTGGCATTTTGCCACGTGTTCACGGTAGTGCAGTCTTCACAAGAGGACAAACTCAAGTATTGTCAGTAGCAACTCTTGCAGGTCCTCAAATGGCTCAAGACCTTGATGGTGTTGACCCTCAAAAGAAAAGAAGCTTTATGCACACGTACTCATTCCCTGCTTACTCAGTCGGCGAAGTTCGCCCAATGAGAGGCCCCGGTCGTCGTGAAATCGGTCACGGAGCTTTGGCAGAAAGAGCGAATATTCCCGCACTTCCATCAAAAGAAGAATTCGGATACACAATCAGAGTAACATCTGATGTAATCGAGTCAAACGGATCAACTTCTATGGCATCTACTTGCGGAACATCAATGGCATTGATGAACGCAGGTGTTCCTGTAAAATGTATGATCGGTGGTGTTGCGATGGGTCTTATCAAAGAAGGCGATACAGACGTTGTATTGACTGACATCCAAGGTATCGAAGATTTCTTGGGAGATATGGACTTCAAAGTTACAGGTAACGACACAGGTATAACTGCTCTTCAAATGGATATGAAAATCAAAGGGATCGCTAATGAAACCCTTAAAAGAGCTCTTGCGCAAGCAAAAGAAGGCAGACTTCATATCTTGGAAAAAATGAGAGAGACTATTCAGACTCCTTCAACAGAAATGTCACCTTACGCACCAAGAATCTACACCTTGCAAATTGCAACTGATGATATCGGACCTGTAATCGGGCCTGGTGGTAAAAACATTAAAGCCATCATCGAAGAGTCAGGTGCTGAGATCAACATCGAAGATTCAGGTCTTGTTACTATCACTAGCAACAACGGTGAAGGTGCCAAAATCGCAATCGACAGAATCAAAGCTATCACTTTGAAACCTGAACCAAACATGGTATTGAAAGGAAAAGTTGCAAGAATTCTTCCTATCGGTGCTATCGTTGAGTTTGGACCAAATAAAGATGGTATGGTTCACATCTCACAAATCGCTCAAGAAAGAGTCAACAACGTTGAAGATTTCTTGGAACTTGGACAAGAAGTTGTCGTAAAAGTTCTTAAGATTGATGAAAGAGGACGTGTAAACCTTTCTATCAGAGCGGTTACACAAGAAGATTTGGAAGCTCTAAAATAGATTCCAAACAGATATCGAAAAGACGGGCGTTATGCCCGTCTTTTTTTATGCGGATAAAAGATGTTATGTAAAAAAATTTACTTACCACAAGGCGAATGGGAATGACTCGTTGAACTTGGAGTGAAGTCTAAAATCTAACGCAGTTTTTCTTTCTTTTGGTTACATTTTCTTTCTTTTTGCTTGCGAACAAAAAGAAAGAAAATGAACTCGCCAAAGGCAAAACTCTAAAATCCATAGTAAAACTAAAAACAATATCTTCCACTCTCTTACCCACTACATCTTCACCTTTTGTTAACAAATAGATACAAAGTATATACAATTTAGCAATTATTTATAGATTGGTGTTTTTACATGGATAAGAGAAACATAGTTTACCAGTATAAACCACAGGAGGAATCTGAATGGCTCGTGTATTAATTTCCATGCCAGAAGAGTTTTTAACATCTATCGACAAAGTAGCAGAGGGTGAACAACGCTCACGCAGCGAACTTATCCGTGAAGCACTAAGAACTTACATTCACCGTGCACGTGTTCGTGAAAACACACTTGCAACTAAAAATGCATCTATCTTAGAAGCACTACTAGACTGATAGCCGCCCTAACGGGCAATGGAGGAGACACTGAAAACTTAAAACGAGGGCCCTAAAAAAGCCCTTGTTTTGCTGTGAATTTACAATGCCGAAATATTTTTAAAGATTTCTACCGCTTCATCTGAAAAATCATTATAATCAAGCCTTGCAATATAATCCTTGGCCTTATGTAATTGATCAGAATCCTTATAGAGCGTCACAAGGCCAACAATCGCTTCTTCATAATTGGATAATTTTGATAAAATGTCCAAATAAATTGCTTCAGCTTCATCGAATTTCTCTGACTTATGCAAAAATCTCGCTTTGTTGCCAAGAACATTAATATTATCAGGAAAATCCTTGAGCATCTTATTGGCAATACTGATAGCATCTTGGTATTTGCCCATTTTTTCATAAGTAAGAGCCAAAAGATTATAGACCTCAACATCATTAGTTAGCTCGCAATAACGAACAAAAAGCTTCTGCGCCAAATCAAACTGCCCTGTCTCATAAAAAGCAACAGCCAAAGGATAAGCAAGTTTTGGCAAACGCTGAACCTTTGGCACTATCGGCATCAAAAGATTGATAGTTGCGTGATATTTTTTCAAGTTATTGTATAAAAGAGCCAAAGCCACTTTATATTCATCATCATAAGGATTCAGATTTATGGCTTTTTCATAATACTTCAAAGCTGTCTCACGATCGCCTGAAATAAAGTGATAACTGGCATATTCATAGCAAATAATATCATCTTCTGGTGCCAAATCATAAGCCAATTGAAACTCATCTTTGGCATAATCCATGTTATTTTGCCCCAAATAAATACAGCCCAAATCCTTATGCGCTATAGCACAAAGCTTGCCCTCAGGATCCATATCTATAACCTTTTTGAGGTATTCTTCCGCTTTTATATTATCGCCATAAGCAACAAAAGCCATTGCATACTCATAATAAACATCCGTGTCATAAGGATATTTTTTGATAAGCTTGTTCAAAAGAGCAAAAGCCTCATTGGTTTTGGACAACTGCAAAAAAAGCTTCGCTATCTTAAGCTCAATTTCTTTTGTGGGAGTTGATGTGGTTATTATTTTGTGAAGACATTTTAAAGAATCATTAAAATGTCCTTTTGCCTCATAAAGAATTGAAAGAAGATAATATATTTTTGTATCATCATAGCCATTTTTGAGCGAATATGCCAAAAATCCGATAGCTTCATTAATTTTGTGATCCCTATATAAAGACTCTGCCACGGCAACAATATCTTCAACAGGAGCTTTATTCTCAATAAGTGGCCTATATTCCGCCAAAACATCATTTTCTATTGCATCCAAAAACACAAGAGCCTTTTGTGCAACTTCATTTCTTTCATTGACGACCACTGATTTGAGATAGTATTCCCTGGCTTTTTCGGTGTTTTTAAGACCAAGATGTGCAGAACCCAAAAGATTAAATATCTCATATGATTCAATCGGGTTTCTTTTCAAAAATTCTTCCAAAAGTTCAACAGCTTTGAGATTTTGTCTGGACACAATATAAGCCGAAGCCAAAAGTCTGTAATATTCTTGTGACTCATTTGCGTAAGGAAGCCCTTTTTCAAGAATATTCACCGCTTCTTGATGTTGTTTAAGATTAAAATATACAACGCCGAGATTCTTGTACGCATCCGTATATTCAGGTCTTAATTCAATAACCTTATGCAATTGTGTTTTTGCAGTATTAAAATCAAGATTCAAAAGATTAATAGAGCCTGAATAGAATAAACTTGTTGCATCATCAGGAGTAACCCCCAACGCACGTTTGAAAAACTCTTGCGCCTTGGTATTTTTGCTCAAATTATAGTAACAAAGCCCGAGATTTTTCAAAACTTCGTTATTATACGCATCAATTTCACAAGCACGATTTAGAGTTTTTATTGCTTGCTCCCATTTGGATTCAGCAATTTCTTTGGATGCTTGATTAATTAATTCTTCAAGATTCTCAGCCATCTTTTCCTCTTTTCTTCCGCAATGCCATAATTATAACAAAAAAATTAACGAATTTGACTTTATGCAAACAAGCTATATCATGTTGTGTAAGAAGATTAACCGAAAACTTGGGGTGGATTATGCTTTTAGTACAGAAATTAAAACAATTTGAGCGCCAGATAGTGTTTTTGAAATGGGCAAGCACAGCAGAGTTTGTCAAAGTAAAATACGTGGGCAAGGACTTTATTGAAGTCGATATTATAAACCCTGAAACTCTTGAATATGAAGAAACGGTCTTGATTAACCCCGATTTGATTTTAGAAGTAGTCATATCAGGAATCGAAATCGGCCGTGTCATAGCGGGACTTTCAAATAAAATAGAACTTGTGGAAGAATAATACCCATAAAGCCATCTATGGGGTTGACAAAACTTGAAAGCAGAACTACAATCGTAGAGTTGTTAGTAGACACTCTGGGTTGGAAAAAATGAAAACAAATAATGTCACCTTTGGGACGTCATTTCATATTGATGCGTCTAAAGGCAAAAAAATTGCAAGTCAATCAAGTGACTTTGTTAATGGTGCAGCTATGGCCGCAAAAGCTATGAAAAAAAATGGCATAAATGACCAATTATTCGTAGAAATAAACGCTTTTAACAAAAAAGACATAGTATCTTTGACCTATATCAATATGGACAGAAACATTGTGAAAGACGGCATAAGTGTCAAATTGAGCACTTTGTCAGAAAAAACGGCAAAGCAGGTGAAAAATTTCTTCTTAAAATCACTGAAAAAATATCAGCCTGCTGATCTAAAAGCAAAAGCAGTTTATGACGCAAAACAAACTGCACCGAAGCCAACAACGGCAAAAGAATTAATTGAAGAATTTGGATTTAAAACCCAATCCTAAAATTCAAATAAAAGGCAAAACAATGAAAGCAGATAAAATAACATTCGGCACAAATTTGCGCTTAGGCTGTTCTCAGCAGGCCAAACTGGCACATCAGTCTAAGAATTTTTTGGATGGTGTCATCTTGGCCGGGGCTCATCTTGAAAAAAACGGTATTGATGATGATTTTGTTTTGAAATTAAGCCGGAAAAAATTCAAAGGAACAGGAAATTCTATCAAAGACGCTTTTGAATATAACAACCCTGATAAAATGGATCAAATCAGCTTTACCTGGTTTTCACCCGGATATGAAGGTAATGTCAAAGAAAAAGCCATCAGCCTCAAAAAAATAAACGGCCAAACACCAAACCAAATAAAAGAATTCATTTTGGCCACGGTTACAAGATTTCAAACAAAAAAACTGAGTACAAAAGCTCAGCCTGCCGAAAAAAGAAGCAACAAAGAAATAATCAAAACAGCAGATGCTTTGGCTCGTTTGTCTTTGCAAGATATGCGCCTTGCTACACAAAAAAGCAAAACCGATAAAGGTGCAATACAAGGAGTTCAAGAAAGCATTAACACAGCTTTAGACCTCATGAAAAAAGCAGGCGTCAAACTTCCAAAACCCTCATCAAGAAAAGAACCCACCCAAAGACAGCTAAAAGCGCTTTATCTGATTGACAGATACGGCATTGATGATTTTGGCTGCGTTTAATAATCAATATCCAAAAGCTCAGATAAACTAATCTCGAGCCCCTTCGCTATTTTGGCCAAAACTATCAAGCCAGGGCTTCTTTCCAGACGTTCAATTCGTCCAATATGCGTCCTGTCAATGTCGCACTTATTTG
>JAQUTS010000065.1 GCA_028694275.1 Candidatus Gastranaerophilales bacterium | reverse complement strand
GAAATATTTACTTTTCAAATGACATGAAAGCAAAGGACAAGGAATGAACAATCAAGATACAAGAATAAAACAGCTTGAGAACTTGGTTTTATCAGATGAGTTAGAAGAGCTGAATTCCCTTACAAACGATTTTAATATCTTTACTGCGCTTAAATTGCATAATAATGAGATTAGGCATTCTAATTTCCTCGGTTGGCTTATGTCTCCGTACGAAAATCATGGCCTTGGGGATTATTTTTTAAAGGAATTTTTAAAACAGGCTTTGATAGAGTTTTCTCAAGAAGAAGGTGTGTCGGCGAGTTTGGATGATGTTGTTTTTAATAATTTTGATGACGCAGAAATCAGACGTGAATATAAAAGTATTGATTTATTGATTATAAGTCCAAGTAACAAGTTTTTTTGTGTGGTAGAAAACAAAATTTGGTCCGAAGAGCACAGCCAGCAACTGGAGAGGTATAAAAAAATAGCAGAAGATGAATTTCCTGATTATGAAAAAAGAATGTTTATTTTTCTGACGCCTCATAAGGATTACGGGCAAAACAAACTTTACAAGCATTATATACCTATGAACTATGAACAGGTTTTAACCGCTATAGAAAAAACCCTGAGATTCAAATCAAAACATCTGACTCAGGCAGTTTACTTTTTTATTGAAAATTACAAAAAGATGATTGAAAGGAATATTATGTCCAAAACTGATGAAAAAGTTCTAAATTTGTGTCGTAAGATATATCGTGAGCACAAAGAAGCAATTGATTTGATATGTGAAAATACTAAAGTTTCCAGACAAGAGGAAATAGCTTCGATTATTGATGAAATACTTTCTGAAGAAAATAGTTTTATCGTCGATAGTACCAATAATTCTTTTATCCGATTTATGCCTAAATCATTGAATTTGAAAGAACTTAAGATAGCAGAAGAATGGACTGATTCAAAGCAGTTAGTTCTAGCGGAGTTTGAAAATACAAAAAGCTCATTATGGTTGTCTTTGGTAGTTGGACCTGTTGATGAAAAGAACAAAGCTTATAAAACAGAAATCTGTGAACTTTTGAAAAATAATATGGTTAATGTTTGTAATTACAGGCCCAACTCGAAATATACCCATGTGGCTTCATTGGCCCTAATCCGTGATAATGATTATCATTCAATTGTTGATTTTGATAGAGAAGAATTGAAAAAGCATATTAAGGATGCAACGCGAGGCTTTTTTGAAAAGCTAAAAAATCTTGAAATTAAACCTTCAAAAGTTTTGATTTAGTCCAATTTTGTGGTTTTGTTATGACAGTTTTTGGCAGAGCAAGGTGTTAAATATTGATATGAATAATTATGAGCAAAAAAATTTAATAAAAACAAAAAGGGTATCTATTAAATATGTAAAAAAGCTCGGCTTGCTGGTCTTTTTGTTCAAATGCACAAATCATAAAAATTTATCCATTTTGATTACAACTTATAATAACAATTTCGAAGAAGGAACTTTTTCATTTGGTGTTGACTTTAATTACAGGCTAAAAAATATTGATCACCTTGGCTTTGATATCAAATTTAAATTTATATTTTTTGAAATTGATATTGAGTTTTCTGATGATAGGCATCTTGAAGATTACCAAAAGAGCGATTATTAATAAAAATTCTTCACCCTGGATGTGCAATTTTTTAAGGTTTTGAAATTCATTTTTATACATTGATAAAATGTTAAATTTCCCAGTAAATTCAATGTTATTTGTTGTAGGGAATTTGAACTAATAAGCTTCTGTACCTTGGATAAAATACGGCTTAAAAAGATGAGTTCACTGTAAAATTTCAAAAATTCACTGCAAAATGATATTTATTAGGGAATTCTAAAAGAGAAGATTGCTGTCGGGACTGCAAGCACCATTTATTCAATAAGGTATGTACATAAAATCCTGATTATCAATCATCAAGTAGTAAAGATAGTTGTTGGTTTTTCTTAGGGAATGCTCTATTTAGAAGTTTCATAAAATCTGACCAGTTGGTTGTGGCTCTCATGAATCCAATCACTGCATGTAAATGTTGTGATAAAGAAGGATTTCCAATATCATCTGTTAGCCACTGATGATGCTTAACTTTACGATTTCCTTTTTCGTTCTTTGGGTTTTTTATTTGTAGTTCATTCAAAATTTCAGGGGCTAGTCTTGAATAAACAATATCGTTGGTATATTTGCCGACGACACTTGGTCTATTCACCGACATTCCTTTCCAAGCCCACCCTTTAAGCCTAAACATTTCTCTATAAAATTCGTCGGGAAATTTTTTTGCCCAAGCTGCAAATTCTTTTGCTAAATACTTATCGAGAATTTTTTGCAGGGCTTCTTTATCTCTGACTTCTTGATATCCTGTGGCCTCATCGATTAAAGCTGCAATACCAACTTTAGAGAGTGAGCGAACCATCATTTCTGAAATTTCAGCTAGTTGTTTTTGTCTTTTGTTTAATTTCTCTTCTTTTCTTGCTTGGAGATATATATTGCATAATGTTGGTATAATTTCTGCTTTATATCCCTTCACGTTTTTGCCATTAATATTTTTGTAATGGATTGGAGTGATCGTTTCTATTTCTTCTTCGCCAATATAGGGTTTTAGGTTCTCTGCGGCAATGAAACTTGGTAAATTAATTTCTTTGTCTCTTGCTCTACTGCCTCTTGCGGGTCTATCAAAAGCTTTAAATACATCGACATGTGAAATAATTCTTGTTCCATCTTCTAACACAGCGCAAGCAAGATCCTTATCCCCTATTCTTAAAATGCCTTGATGTGTTGCTTTTAACCTTTTCTCTTCTTCCATTTCTTTTCTCCTTTTTTTATATTTTCTATTATAACATATTATATTTTTGATATTGCTGAAGGCCCCATTCTTGTTAGGATTTTGACTATGGCATCAATCTGTTTTTATTGACGCTTTCAATACTTTACTTTCCCCCTGCGCGGGGGCGGTAACTTTTTTCAAAAAGTCACCAAAAAGACCCGCCCACTTCTCGTTCACACGGTTCTAATACTCATTTTACTAGGCTGCGGAACTCGGTGCTTTGCACCTCAAACAGTCCTCGCCTTCGGGCTTCGCCCTCTTCGTTCGATTTCGTAAAGAACCGCTGTTCACTTGCCAGATGGCGGGAGGTTAATTTGCATAAGCCGAGAGACTTTGAGATAAAAATACCGAGGATTTTATCTCTATTCTGTAATCTAACGCAGTTTATTCTTTCTTTTGGTTCTGTTTTCTTTCTTTTTGCTTGCGAACAAAAAGAAAGAAAATGAACTCGTCGAAGACGAAACTAAAATTCATATTTTTAAAATGTGAATAATCGCAAGATTCCGAAATAAATTCGGAATGACGAGCCATTTCTTTTAACAAAACTACAAATTCCCTAAAAAAACTCAATCACAAGTTGACAGAGGGTTATGCTTGTAGTTTTATAGAGTATACGGGCTGTTTTGTGAGCCCTTAAAACACAGCAAAATAAACCAAGAAGGCAAAAGGAGAAAACATGCCAACTATCAATCAACTAGTACGTAAAGAACGTAAAAAAATCATAGATAAAACAAAATCACCTGCTATGATGAGCTGTCCACAACGTCGTGGCGTTTGCACAAGGGTATACACAACTACCCCTAAAAAACCAAACTCAGCTCTTCGTAAAGTTGCAAGGGTTAGATTGACTAACGGGTTTGAAGTAACAGCTTACATTCCTGGTATCGGTCATAACTTGCAAGAGCACTCTGTTGTAATGATTAGAGGCGGCAGGGTAAAAGATCTTCCCGGTGTTCGTTACCACATCATCAGAGGAACATTGGACGCAGCAGGCGTTGCAAACAGAAACCAAGCCAGAAGTAAGTATGGCGCAAAAAGAGCTAAAAAGTAAGGATTAGAATATGGCAAGAAGAAGCAAACCAGCAAAAAGAGTTCCACTACCGGATCCGGTCTATAAAAGTGTAGATGTTTCTAGATTTATCAATAGACTTATGCGTCGCGGTAAAAAAAGCATAGCTGAGAAAATTTTCTACTCAACTATGGAAAAAATTCAAGAAAAAACAAAACAAGAGCCAATGGAAGTTTTTGAAAAAGCTATCAAAAACGTTACTCCTTTGCTTGAAGTTAAAGCAAGAAGAATCGGTGGTTCTACATATCAAGTACCTTTGGAAGTTAAACCTGATCGCGGTATGGCAAAGGGTACAACTTGGTTAATCGATTATGCTAAAGGCAGAAGCGGTAAATCAATGGTAGAAAAACTTACTGCCGAAATCTTGGATGCAGCTAATAACACAGGTTCATCAGTTAAGAAAAAAGAAGACACCCACAAAATGGCCGAAGCCAATAAGGCTTTTGCTCATTACAGATATTAGTCTTCAAAAAATAAATACAAAAAGCGAGCCATTTGGCTCGTTTTTTATTTGCGCATATATATTATGCGCAGAATGATTCTTTTTGAGTCAAGAATACTTCCAAAACAAGTCTTTGGTATTCTATGGCTTCATGCTCGGAGATTTCTCCATTTTTTTTCATTATTTCAATATCCATCAATTGCTGTTTGCTCGAACTTGCAATGATTCTAATCTTCTCAAACGGAAATACTTCTATCATCTATATTATTCTCCTCAATCTCATCCTCGTGATATTAATATAAAAACAACTGTTAGTATTTTCTTGTCTTTTTTTTGTTTTTTATTAAGAATCTTTACAATATTAATATTTTATTTGTATATTAATATACAAAAAACGAGCCATTTGGCTCGTTTTTTGTCTGGTGAAAAATTTATGCTACGACGTTTAAAGCTCCTGCAGGATTGGGTTTTTTTGTAAGTCCTGAGGGTGGTTGTTTTAGATCAATTTGCATTGAAGCAAGTGCGTAAGCTTTTAGTGCTTGCGCTTTTTCAGGAGCCATAACTCCTGTTTTTTCCATTTTGTGCAAATCTTCTATTTCTTCAGCCGTTGAACGTTGAATTCTGCTTTCACGTCTGCGAAGAGCAACTTCTGTGAGGTTTTCTTCTGTAGGAATATATGTAGCCGCTGGTCTTTGTGCTACCGCTTGAACAGGTTGCACTGCCGGCTGAACTCTTTGCATTACTGGTGAAATTGCTTGTACCATTTTTTTGCCTTCACATTACCTAACACAACTATTATAAAACCTTTAATGCAAAAAAGTTACCGTTTTGTGAACTATTATGAAGGCGAATTTTTAATATGACTCATTGGTTAGTTAAAAATTCTCAAAATTAAAATTAAGCTTTGCAAAGCGTGATGGAGACTCCACTTGAAAACAAAGTATGTTTGTGGCATATTTTTTTCTATAATCAGGTAAATAGTAAATGAAGATAGGAATAAAACAATGCCAAGAAAAACACCTTTAGAAAGAGTCCGTAATATCGGTATTGCTGCTCACATCGATGCAGGCAAAACGACTACGACTGAACGTATATTATATTATACAGGTAAGATTCACAAAATCGGTGAGGTTCACGATGGATCTGCTGCTACAGACTGGATGGAACAAGAACGTGAACGCGGTATCACAATCACATCAGCTGCGGTTACAAGTTCTTGGAACAATCACCAAATCAACATTATCGACACACCGGGTCACGTTGACTTCACAATCGAAGTAGAACGTTCTATGCGTGTTTTGGACGGTGTTGTTACAGTTTTCTGTGCTGTTGGGGGTGTTCAACCACAATCAGAAACAGTTTGGAGACAAGCTAACAAATACGGCGTACCAAGAATGGTATTCGTAAACAAAATGGACAGAACAGGCGCAAACTTCTTGCGTGTTGTTGATCAAATTCGTACAAGATTGAACGGAAATGCTTTTGCTATCCAACTTCCAATCGGAGCTGAAGAAAATCTAAAAGGTATTGTTGATATTATCGAGCAAAAAGCTCATATCTATACAAATGACCTTGGTACAGACATAAAAGTTGAAGAAATTCCTGCTGATATGTTGGATGAAGTTGCAACTCGTCGCGAAATGCTTATTGAAGCAGTCGCTGAGTGTGATGATGAATTGATGATGAAATACTTAGAAGGCGAAGAAATTTCTGTTGCAGAAATCAAACGCGCTCTTAGAAAAGCAACTATCGAAGGAAAAGTTATTCCTGTAACAGGTGGTAGCGCATTCAAAAACAAAGGTGTTCAATTGATGTTGGATGCTGTTGTTGATTATTTGCCTGCTCCTACAGATGTACCTGCTATCAAAGGTGTTCACCCTGATACAGATGCAGAAGATGAAAGACACAGCTCAGATACTGAGCCTTTCTCAGCACTTGCTTTCAAAATCATGACTGACCCTTATGTTGGTCGTTTGACATTTATCCGTGTATACAGCGGAAAATTGGAATCAGGCAGCTATGTATTGAACACAGTTACCGGAAAAAAAGAAAGAATCAGCCGTATCGTACAGATGCAAGCGGATGCCAGAGAAGAAATTTCAGAAGTATACGCGGGTGATATTTGTGCGGTAGTTGGTTTGAAAGATACAACTACAGGTGATACACTTTGTGATGAGAAAAAACCAATTGTTCTTGAAAGAATGGAATTTCCTGAACCTGTTATATCTGTTGCAATCGAACCAAAAACAAAAGCTGACCAAGAAAAAATGTCACTTGCTCTTGGCAAATTGGCAGAAGAAGATCCTTCATTCCGCGTGAAAACTGACCAAGAAACTGGTCAAACAATCATCGCAGGCATGGGTGAGCTTCACTTGGATATCATTGTTGACAGATTGTTGCGTGAGTTCAAAGTTCAAGCGAACGTTGGTAAACCACAGGTTGCATACCGTGAGACTATCAAATCGAACTCATCTTCTGATACAAAATTCGCTCGTCAATCAGGTGGTAAAGGTCAATACGGTCACGTTAAAATTAACCTTGAGCCTGCTGATTTGGGTGCAGGTTTTGTATTCGAAAATAAAATCGTCGGTGGTTCTATTCCAAAAGAATACATCGAGCCTGCCAGAAAAGGTATGGAGGAAGCTCTTGAGGGTGGTGTTGTTGCAGGATATCCTGTTATCGACGTAAAAGTCACTCTTTATGATGGTTCTTACCACGATGTCGACTCATCTGAGATGGCGTTCAAAATTGCCGGTTCTATGGCAATCAAAGATGCTGTTAAAAAAGCACAGCCGGTTGTTCTTGAACCTATGATGAAAGTTGAAGTTGAAGCTCCTGAAGAATATACAGGGGATGTAATCGGAGACTTGTCATCACGTCGCGGTCGTGTTGAAGGTATGGAAATGATCGAAGGTACAGGAATTCAAAAAGTTAACGCAACAGTTCCTCTATCTGAGATGTTCGGATACGCAACAGACATCAGAAGTAAAACTCAAGGTCGCGGAACATTCACAATGGAATTCAAACATTATGAACAAGTTCCTAAGAACATTGAAGAAGAAATCGTTGCTAAAGCCGGTACAAAAGCTTAGGCATTACGGATATAAAGCATAAAAGGTGAAGCGAGAGCTTCGCCTTTTTGCGTATTGGACGATGGCGACGTAAGAGTTTTAAGAATAAAAACTCCACAGGAGCTAAAGTATAAGTAACTGTCATTGCGAGACCTTTTGGTCGAAGCAATCTCAATAAATTTAAAAGAGGCAAGTCGAAAGATTTGCCTCTTTTTTATATTGTCATGCTGAACTTGTTTCAGCCTCTTTTTAGTTCCGCCTGTCAGCGTCTTACTTTTTTTCCGCAAAAAAGTAAGCAAAAAACTCCACCCTTGTTAAACTTTTAAAACAAATGCTATGTTCACGCTGGACTATTGAGTTCAAGTAAAGTGGGAGCCTGCGTAACTCGCTCGTTGCACTCGCTCAGACATACTCGGCAACCCGTTGATCTCCGCTTTGAACAGCATTTCTAATAAAAGTTCAAATGGGGTGAATGATTTTGAGTTCATTTGCCAGATGGCGGGGTGGTTTTCGTTAAGAATTGTATGTCCTTATATATATAGAAAAAGTGTAGAGGATTCCCCCATGCTAAAATAAAGCCATGCTTATCTCAGGAAATATGGGGTCAGGTAAGACCACATGGCTTATAAATAAATACACAGAGCTGATTTCAAAAGGTGCCAAAACCTCTGAAATCCTTGTCATTTGCCAAAATTCCCACCTGAAAGAAAAGTTTGTCGAAGCCCTCAAAAAAGCAGGTATCTATGGGCAAAGTTACCCCGTTTATACTTTTAACGGTCTTGCGTATAGATCTATTCTTAATAATTGGCCTGTTTTTGAAAATATTTTGCCTGAAAAGTACGGCAAAAGTGTTGTTTCACCTGATATGACAGGGGTTAATGTTACATCTTATGTAATCAAAAAAAATGTTGAAAAAGTCGGTTTTGATGATTACCTATCAGGGCAAAACCTTATGTATCAGCTACTAAGAAGGTATGCTTTAATTAGTCATAATGCATTATCTCAAGAAGAAATTGACGCAAAGTCAGAGCTTTTGAATGAAACATTTGCCAAAGATGCTAAAAAAGTGTTCAAAGATACAGTTGAAGATATGCTAAAATACCGTACATTTGACTATTTGCGCCAGACTCAGGCATTTATGGCTCTTTTTAGGCAAAACAAAATTAAAGACTTTGATCGAGTTAAATATCTTCTTGTCGATGATTTTGATGAAATGACATATCAAGGTTTTTCTTTTGTGAAAACTCTATCAGCCAAGGTGGATGAGTATTATATTGCGTTTGATAGGCATGGTGGGGCAAGGCGCGGGTATTTGTGTGCTTATGCTGATGGGTGGCGTGATTTTGATGATGAGATTTTGGAGCTTTCATTACAACCATCGGATGCCCAAATTATATTTGATAATTTTACTACTGCTCAAAAGCAGGCCTTGTCATCTTTTGAGTTTGTAAATAGTGAACAAAATATTGATATGGCGCAAAAAATTCTTGATAAAATTTCTTTTCTTTTAGAATCCGATGTTAACCCTTGTGATATCAGGATAATAGCCCCTGAATCAGGGGATGCTCTAAGGTACTCTTTGGAGAGTTATTTTATTCAGAATGAAATCCCGTATCAATTTCTATCAGGGACTAAAAGGCTGTATGATGATAAATTTGTTTTTGCCGCAGTTGTAATCC
>JAQUTS010000064.1 GCA_028694275.1 Candidatus Gastranaerophilales bacterium | reverse complement strand
CCCTAAATCTGAACCGCATCCTAAATGGGGTGCGCCTTAAACGTACGGGTGAATTTGAAAAAGCTTACGGACAACTAACTTTCATCAAAGGAGGAATCGTAAGAGTAGATTCTATGAAAACCCAAGGACCACGCCTAAGCCTCTACATGAAAGGCTACATAAACAATACTAACGGGTATGGAAGCCTGAATGTGTACGGAAGATTATCAGAAGATGTAATGGGAATTTTGGGACCTTTGGGCGATTTTTCATTAGAAAAAGTCATACAAAAAGTGCCCGGTTTTGACAGTTTGACCAAATACACAATAGGACTTGTGGAAACAAACGTATCAGATGCCCAAAGAAGAGAAATCCCTGCTCTTTCCATACAAGGAGCACCTTCTCAAGAATTCACGGCAAAAGTCGATGGCAACATAACAAAACCTTCCGCGGTCAAATCATTTAGATGGATACGGACTTATATTCCACAAGATCCGTCGCAACCTTATTAATATTAACAATAGCAGGTTCTTCAACATGCTGAATTGTTTTTAAGAAATTCAAAGCAAAAACTTTGAGACTATCCAAATTGGCACTTCCGTTAATAACAATGTCTGCGTACTTTTTAGTAGGTCTGATATATGTTTTGGCGGATTCTGTCACGATACGAAGCTGCTCTTTGGCATCTTCCACCGCTTGATTACGCTCTTTGCATCTAGAAAGGTATCTTTCTGTTTGTGTTTGTTCATCAATATCAACATATATTTTTAGATCAAAAATATCATGGATATCATCGTAAAGACTACACATACCTTCAACAATAACAACCTCAGCAGGCTTAATTTCTACTGCATTCGGAACACTGACTCCTGTACCGTTAACATGATAATGAGGAATCATAACTGTTTCTTTGTTCATCAAAGAGCCCAAATCACGTCTCATCAAATCAAGCTGAAAACTGCTCGGAGCATCAGGATTGTACCCTGTTTGCAAAAGAGCATCGAAACTTCCGTAAGTTTTGATGCCTTCTGAAATATCATTAAAATAATTATCGCCCTTGATTGTAGTCAAAATAAGATTATCACGACGCTCTTGTATGCGTGCGGCCTGCTCTCTTATAAGCTTGGCAAAGGTCGTTTTACCCGATGCGGATTCTCCTGAAATAGCAATCAAAACAGGTCTATTGAGTGACATGCAATTAAGCCTATCGAAAAAATTCGGCTTAAGAGCTTTGATAATAGATTCTCTATTCATTACCTCACGCATAATGAGCGCATAGAGCATCTTTTGTTGCCTCAAAAGTTTTAGGTCTGCCATACCTGATTCCTTATCAAATAAAATGAGTATTTCTATTATACTCTTAAAAATTCAAAAATCATTTTTATTGTCATTATGTTAACAAATATAAAAACTAAAATCCTATAACGGATTAATCTCACTGTCTAATATTCGCTTAACCTGCGTCCAGACTTCTTCTACTGACAAATTTGCATCTACAATTTTTATGCGCTCAGGCTCTTTTTGGGCAATAGCCAAATAGCCTTGTCTCACCTTTGCGTGAAAAACTGCCCCTTCTGATTCAAGACGGTCTTTTTCTGCACGGTTGCCGACCCGTTGCATCGCAACTGATGTTTCGACATCAAAAAGCAGCGTCAAATCAGGCTTCCGCCCTGCGGTAGCGATGTTATTGAGCATATTGATTTGCTCAACATCAAGCCCTCTTGCATAACCTTGATAAGCTACAGTTGAATCCGCATGCCTATCGCAAAGAACCATCTTACCCTCAGCAATTGCGGGCTGAACAATTACATCAATGTTTTGCGCTCTATCAGCCAAATACAAAAACATCTCACATCTGCTGGAAACAGGACCTTTGTGATTGAGCAAAATCTCTCTGATTTTTTCTCCCACACCAACACCTCCGGGTTCTTTTGTCACCAAATACGGAAGATTGTTTTTTTGAAAATATTCAATAATTCTCTCCATTTGGGTTGTTTTTCCGGACCCATCAGCTCCTTCAAGCGTAATAAATAAACCTTTTGTCATAGTTATCCTTAATGTTTGAAATGTCTTATAGATGTTGTAATCATTGATATACCAAGTTTATCACAAGCGTCAATTACATCTTTGTCTTTTATGCTTCCGCCCGGCTGAATGATAGCACCTATGCGGTTTTGGGCTGCTGCGTGAATATTATCGACAGCGGGGAAGAACCCATCGGATGCAATAACGGCATCTTTAACATCTTCACAAGCCTGATTGAGTGCTATTTCCATAGATGCAATTCGACTTGTTTGGCCGATGCCTATGCCCAGAGTTTTTTTATCTTTTGCAACAACAATCGCATTAGACTTGGCGTATTTTGCCACTTTCCACGCAAAAATCATATCTTCAACTTGTTCTTGGGTAGGTTTTTTCTTTGATACGACCTTAAATGTATCTTTATCAAGTTCTTTCAAATCAGTATCTTGCACCAAAACCCCAAAAGGAAGTGCTTTGATATCAATGTTTTTGAGCTTTTTATAATCGCTCAATTTTGTATTGATTTTGATAAGACGAAGATTTTTCTTCTGTTTCAAAACCTCCAATGCCGCAGCATCAAAATCAGGAGCAACAAGCACTTCCAAGAAAATACTGCTCGCATGTTTTGCAATATCAAGAGTGACTTTTTGCGTAAAGGCGATAATTCCGCCAAAAGCACTGATAGGATCACAATCAAATGCCTTCAAATAAGAATCAAACATATCATCCCCAAGCGCAACGCCACAGGGATTATTGTGCTTAATAACAGCCGTCGCGGCCACATCATAAAACTCACTTACTATATCAAGTGCAGAACAAATATCAACAATATTATTGTAAGAAAGCTCTTTGCCGTTTAATATATCGTATTCGACTTCTTTGCCAAACTTGTACAAAGCTGCCTTTTGGTGAGGATTTTCGCCATATCTAAGCTCTGATTTCTTGCTTAAAGAAACACTCATATTCTCAGGCATTCCTTCTTTAGCGGATAAGGCATTCGCAATCAAAGAATCATATTTTGAAGTAAGTAAAAAAGCCTCTTTTGCAAGGTTTTGGCGATACTCAAGGGTAGTTTCTTTTTTGATAAAATCCTCATACTGAGACGAGCCGCAAAGAACACATACCCGCTCAAAGTTTTTGGCAGCAGCACGAAGAAGTGACACCCCGCCGATATCAATATATTCTACCAAATCCTGCATAATAAAATCTTTTTTAGAAGCATCTTCAAAAGGATAAAGATTCACAACAACAAGATCAATCGGGGAGATGTTTTTGGCTAAAATCTCATCTATTTGTGCTTCAGTTGCCAAAATTCCGCCAAAAATATTGGGGTGAAGAGTCTTTACCCTACCTGATAAAATCTCCTCAAAACCTGTCACATCAGCGACTTCAACAACACCAACACCTGCTTCTTTGAGAGTTTTGGCTGTTCCGCCTGTCGATATGATTTCATAGCCTTTTTTTATGAGACTTGAAGCCAATTCAACAACGCCTGTTTTATCATAAACACTTATTAATGCTCTTTTTTTCATAAATTCCCCTTCAAAAAATCAAAAATGAGTAACAAAAATACTCTTAAATTTTATTACTTATTTATAATGCAAATATGCGCTTTTTTAAAGTGTTTATAGTAAAATTATTAGCGTAAGGGAGCAACAATGAGAATTTTAGTAGTCGGATCATCTGCAAAAGAACATGCAATCATTTGGAAGCTGTTTCAAGGAGAATCAGTAGAAGAAGTTTTTTGCGCGCCCGGCAATATAGGGACAGAAGAACTTGCTACCAATATTGATATTCGCCCCTATGAAATCCAAAAACTCCTTTCTTTTGCCAAAGAAAATCAAATCACTCTCACCATTGCCTCCTCAAAAGTGGCTCTTGATGCAGGTATTGTCGATGCTTTCCAAAAAGAAGGCCTTGTGATTTTTGGGCCAACCAAAAACGCTATGCGCCCTATTATGAACAGAAGTTTTTCAAAAAAATTCTTTCACAAATACAAAATCCCAACGCCAAAGTTCGGTGTATTTGAAAAAGAAAGCCAAGCCGTAGACTATGCAAGAAGTGCAAAATATCCGCTTTTATTAAAGCTTGATACTTCAACTCCTGACATAAACACATTCAAAGCAGAAACTTTTACGCAAGCCAAAAGTTATATCGAGCGTATTTTTGCAAATTTGAACAAAAAAGTAATCATTGAAGAATTTAAAGACGGCAAAGAAATCACACTTCCCGTTTTGACTGATGGATACAATGCAGTGCCTTTACCATCTTGCGTACTATACAAAAAAATGCTCGAAGGCAATGGCGGCACATATACCAACGGCATCGGTGCGTATGCGATGGCACCTGTTGATTCAGAAATGGAATCTATCATTGCTAATACGATTGTATTTCCGACAATTGACGGACTTTCCACCGATAAAATGCCTTATGTCGGGGTGCTTACATTCCGTATGAATCTTTTGAAAAACGGCGAAATACTGGTTACAGAGCTCGATTCAGAAATAGGAAATATCGAAACTCAAACCGTTATGCCTTTGATAAAAGAAGATTTGGCAAGAGTTTATTATTCTTGTGCAATAGGAGCTCTTGGGGATGACTATCAGCATATCGAATTTGAAGAAGCAGCTTGTGCAAGCGTTATGATAATGCAAGCCCCTTATCCTGCAGAATTTGAAAAAGGTAATGTTATAGAAATTGATGAAGAACTTGATGAAAATTTGCTTATTTTTTATAACAAAGTCAAAAAAAATAAATATTTTGAAAAAATCGTGGACGGAGGTCAGGTGCTTTCTTTGAGCGCAACAGGGCTGACTCTGTCTTTAGCGGTGCAAAAGCTTTATTCAGCTTGTGATTGCATCCAATTTGAAGGCAAAAAATACAGAAAAGATATAGGCGAAACAAATCTGATTGGATTAATGAGATGACAACAAAGACAAAAGCAATTATTTTGGCAGCAGGCAAAGGCACAAGGATGAAATCTGAACTTCCGAAAGTTCTGCACAAAATACAAGGATTGACTTTGTTGGAAAGAGTAATCGATCAGACTCTTTGCGTTGAGGGTATAGAAGGTGCCGTTGTTATAACAGGTCACAAAAATGAACTGGTAGATGATGTAATCAGCCAAAAATATTGCCAAAGCACCGTCAGTACGACAATACAATCACCCCAACTGGGAACAGGACATGCCGTTTCTATGGCAATACCCAAACTGCAGAATTTTGACGGAAATATTTTGATTTTATGCGGCGATACACCTCTTTTGACAACAGAGGTTTTGGATGAATTATGCAAATTTCATTCAGAATCAAACTCTGATTTGACGGTCTTATCAGCTATTTTTGAAGATCCGACAAACTACGGACGCATCATCAAAAAAGATGGGAAACTTGACTCTATTGTTGAAGAAAAAGACGCTACGGGTGAACAAAAACAAATCAAAGAAGTAAATACAGGCGTATATTGCCTAAACTGGCAAAAAATCCTCCCTGCATTCGGCACACTAAAATCAAACAACAGCCAAAACGAGTACTACCTTACAGATATCATCAAATGGGCAGTATCAGAGGGCTTGAATACAAATGCATATATTTTGAAAGACAACAACCAAAGTTTTGGCATAAATTCAAAAGAACATCTTATGCAAGCAACAAAACTTTTGAATGAAAGAACTCTTCATTCGCTTTTAGAATCAGGCGTGAGTATTTATTCACCCGAAACAATTTTTATTTCACCTGAAACCAAAATCGGACCCGACACAATCATCTACCCAGGTGTTTGTATCGAAGGAAATAACATCATCGGTAAAAATAACATCATCGGTCCGAATACTTTCATCGAAGGAAATGTTACAACAGGCGATAATGTCAAAATCACCCAATCAAAACTTTCTAACGCCACAATCGGCAATGACACAACCATAGGGCCTTTTGCTCACATCAGAGACGGTGTAGAAATCTCTGAGAAAGTTCGCATAGGGAATTTTGTCGAAATAAAAAAATCACAAATAGCATCAAACACCAATGTGGCGCACCTTAGCTACATTGGAGATTCAGAACTCGGAACCAATGTAAATATAGGAGCCGGCACAATCACCGCTAATTATAATGCTTTGACAAAAACCAAAAGCAAAACCATCCTGAAAGACGGAGTAAAAACAGGGTCCAACAGTGTTTTGGTCGCCCCTGTAACAATTGAACAAAACTCCAATATAGCAGCAGGGTCTGTAATAACAAAAGACGTACCTGCAGATTCTTTGGCGATTACAAGAGCCAAACAGCAAAATTTCATAGGATGGGTACAAAAAAAACTTTTACAACTTAAAGGAGACCAAAAGTGACACAGGAGCTTACTTTGATGGAATTTTCAGAAAATATAAAACACACTCACTCAATAAAAATTTTCACAGGACGAGCCAATGCAGGATTGGCAAATGAGATAGCTGATTACCTTGGAACAACAATAGGACCGATGGTTGTCAAAAATTTCTCAGACGGTGAAATTTTTGTAAAAATCCAAGACAGTATCAGAGGCGATGATGTTTTTATCGTTCAATCTCTTTGCAACCCTGTAAATGAAAACTTGATGGAACTTTTGATTATAATAGATGCCTTCAAACGTGCCAGTGCAAAAACCATCACAGCGGTAATTCCGTATTACGGCTACGCAAGACAAGACAGAAAAGCCTCAGGCCGTGAAGCTATCAGCGCAAAGCTTGTTGCAGACTTAATCACAACAGCAGGTGCTGACAGAGTTTTAGCAATGGATCTTCACACGGGACAAATTCAAGGCTTCTTTAATATTTTGGTGGATCACATCTACTCAACACCTGTTTTGATAAACTATTTGAAAAACAAAAAATTTGACCCTAAAAACCTTGTAGCAGTCAGCCCTGATGCAGGCGGAACAAACAGAACAAGGCATTTTGCAAAACAAATGAAATGTTCTCTTGCAATCATTGATAAAAGACGTGAAGAGCACAATCAGGCAAAAGTTGACAATCTTATCGGGGATGTTAAAGGCAAAATCGCTATTATGTTTGATGACTTGATAGATACAGCCGGCACAATCGTTGCAGGTGCTGAACTTCTTAAAAAAGAAGGTGCCACAGAAATATATGTTTGCGCAACGCACCCAATATTCAGCGGCCCTGCGCTTCAAAGACTGGAAGACTCACCTGTTGATGAGGTCATTGTTACTAATACAATTCCGCTTGATCCGAATATTCTACCGTCAAAAATCACACAGCTTAGTATCGCAACTCTTTTGGGCGAAGCAATATCAAGAATTCATGATGATGAATCAGTAAGCTCATTATTCGGATTCGAAAAAGGATACAACTCATAGCGAAATCAGGCAAGAGTGAGCGAAAGCGAAACTCGTCCCTGTGAGAAATTTGGTGGAACGAAAAGTTGCAAAGCAACTTGAAGTGAAATGAAAAATTTCGAACCGCCTGTATTTCAAGACAGCGAAATCTGACAAGTGCGCCGTGTGAGCGAAAGCGAGCCCAGCACGTCCCTGTGAGAAATAAAAAATACAAAAAACCGACCCTTTTGAGGCCGGTTTTTTTACTTAACTAAAAACTAATTACTCTTATAAAGCACCTATCAGCGTCAAAATCAAAGCTGATGTTTGGTTCGCCTGTTGCAAAAGAGACGTTGCCGTCTGCTGCAAAATCTGCGCCTTGGTATAAGCAGCTGTATCCGCTGCAGTATCTGCATCCGTTAGCAGTGAACTTGCTGATTGCATGTTTTCATTTCTTGTTTTCAGACGCGTCACGTTTGCAGAAAGCCTTGATACAAAGCCACCCACTTTCGATATTTGAGTTGTAACCTGGTTATATGCTGCTTCCATCATTGCTTCTGCAGCTGTTGCTCCTGCCACTGTATCAATTGCAGTTGAACCGATACCGCCAAGCCCTGCATTTGTTGCAGCAGCCAAAGCGGATGAAATATCAAGCTTGTTATCGGCTGTGTTTTTTATATCTATTTGCAAAACTATTGAATTGGCAGCAGAATTAGACCCATCAAGAAGTTTGATTCCCGAGTAATTCGAGCTGGTAGCAACACGGTCAATCTCACTCAATAACTGCTGATAAGTAGCATTCAATGCCGACCTTTCTGCAGCAGAGGTGGTACCTGTTTTTGACTGGGTAATCAAGTCTTTCATAGTAGATAGGTTCTTTTGAATTGTTTTCAAATCACCTTCTGCCGTCTGCAAAAGACTCACACCTGTTTGCGAATTGTTTTGAGCAACTTTGGTCGAGCTTATTTGAGCCTGCATAGCAGACGATAAAGCCATCCCCGACGGGTCATCGCTCGCTCGGTTAATTCTCAAACCTGTCGCCAGACGTTCCATATAAAACGTCATATCATTGGTCGCTTTTGCCAGGTTATTCTGCACAATAAGCGAAGCCATGTTTGTATTAATTACAAATCCATTGTTATATGCTGACAGCATACTTTACTCCTTTTGACTGTAAATTTGAACGATACACTATTAAATTTTTTACACTATATCCTTCGAATATAATATACCACTTTTTTCACTTTGTATATCCAACCTGGGTTCGAATTTTTACAACTAAAGTTGTAAAAAAATGAAAAAATTTAAAACTTTTTAACTAGAAAAATCCCCAAAAGTATTATAAATAAAGAGAAACACGCGCAAACAAACAACTTTAGACTACAACCTAAGATGTAAACAAAAAAATACCGACTTAGATAAGTCGGTATTTTTTAATCTATTTTTATGAAAAGACTAAACTTCTACATATTCTTTAAGTCTTCTGCTTCTGTTTGGGTGACGAAGCTTGCGAAGAGCTTTTGCTTCGATTTGTCTGATACGTTCTCTTGTAACACCGAAAAGTTGTCCAACTTCTTCCAATGTTCTTTGACGACCATCATCCATACCGAAACGAAGTCTCAATACATCTCTTTCACGAGGAGAAAGTGAGCTCAACACTTCTGCCAAGTCTTCTCTCAAAAGCTCGTGTGCAACTGTTTTCACAGGAGCATCAGCTTCTCTGTCCTCGATGAAATCACCAAGTCTTGAATCTTCTTCTTTACCGATTGGAGTTTCCAATGATAGAGGTTCTTGAGCTACTTTTATAATTTCGCGAAGCTTGTTGATTGTAATGCCCATAGCTTTTGCCAATTCTTCTTCAGAAGGCTTACGGC
>JAQUTS010000063.1 GCA_028694275.1 Candidatus Gastranaerophilales bacterium | reverse complement strand
GATACTAATTCCTCATATTCAATCATATGAGACGGTATTCTTCGCTGTTCAACTTTGGAAACCTTTTCAATGATTTCCATATATTCGCGAATCTTTTGGTTATTTCTTACTTCATTTACGTTTGACATTAATAAAAATTTCAATAACTACCTATTATATTTTAGACGCATTTTGCTGTTTTCGCAAATCGTACACAAAGAGGAGAATTTCGGCAACTGCCTGATAAAGTTCTGCCGGAACTTCTCCACCGGCCTTTACGACCTTGAACAAAGCCCTTGCTACAGGCGGGTTTTCGATGATTGGGATGTTGTTTTCCTGTGCAATATTTTTTATTTTTTGTGCATTCAAATCCTCACCTTTTGCAAGAACTCTCGGTGCTTCCATAGTTGACTCATCATATTTGACCGCAACCGCCACGTGGCTTGGGTTTGTGACAACAAAATCAGCTTCAACAACCAAATCCGCAGCCCCTTGCGAAAGCATTTGCTGACGACGTTGACGCAATGCTGCTTTGACATGCGGGTCACCTTCCGTATTTTTGTATTCATCTTTAATCTCTTTGAATGACATTTTTTGATCTTTTAAGAATTTCCATTTGGTGACCCCATAATCAGCCCCCGCAATAATAAGAAAAACTATCCCTGCCTTGGTGATAAAATCACCCAAAAGCTTGCCAAATTCATACATAATGGCAAAATTATTATCAACGGCCACAAGGGTCAAGATGGTAGGCAAATGAGCCTTGTACACCATATAGCCGATAAAACCCAAGACCGCAACTTTAAAAATATTCTTGAGCAATTCAAAAAGAGTTTTGACAGAAATAAGATTTTTGAAATATTTGGTCGGATTAAGTTTATCAAGCTTAGGCACCAAAGTTGCTGTTGCAACAAGAGGCCCTATCTGAATCAAATCAGCAATAATCGCAACAAAAGCAGCCAAAAACAAAATAGGCCCGATTATTAAAAGAGTGGGCTTAAGAGTTATAAAAGTAAGATAAGAGCCGCCTATTTCTTCAATGCTTCTGTTTGGAATTTGCTCATACATCAAAACAAAAAGTTGGGTAATCTGATGCCAAATAAAAGGAGAAAGAGCATTTATAGCAAGGAACATGACAATCAAAGAAATTGCCATGGAAAAGTCTTTGCTTTTGACGACCTGTCCTTCTTTTCTTGCCCTTTGAAGCTTCTGAGGGGTTGCTTCAAACTGCTTATCTTCATCACCCATAATTTAAACCTTCGATACTATTATTATCATAATACAACAAAATACCCAACAATCGTACAATTCCCGCCCGATAACGTTTACAAGGCTCAAAGACCTACCAACAAAGCAACGATAGATTATACCTTGCGTAATATACGCCTGTCTAATTATAATTTTCAAGTTTACTGTTAAACTTTATAGATAAAAATAGAGTTTCTTATAATGGAAAACCTATAAAAACACTCCATTTAGAACCTTAAAAAGTTTTAGATACGCGAAAGGATTAAAAAATGAAAGTTATATTCAAAAAACTTCTTTCAATTTGTTTAATATCAGTTTTTGTAATCACCCAAACAACTTTTGCAGCCTCTGCAAATACAAATTGTTGCCCCCCACCCGGGCATGAACAGCCGGCTTATATCATACCGGGACCTCAGCAACCTTGTTGTCAACAGCCTTGCTGCCAAACGCCTTGTGCGCCCCAAAATCAATATTGCCCTTACAACCCATGCCAACAGAGCCCGTGCTGTGATACTTGCAATACATGCCAGCCAAGCTGCGCTCCTTGTGAAAGTTGCAGCACATGCCAATGCCCATGCGGTGATTGCCCAAAAGTTGAACATCTTTGCACATACAAAGACACTCCTGTGGATTTAGTAAAAATATGCGGATGCGAAGCAACTATAGCTCAGCATGCCGTTTTGGAAACTGTTCTTGCTCAAAAAGTCTTCTCAAAAAAACTCCACTGCGGAGATAACATAGCTTTTGTACTTTGCAACGGGCTTCGCACAAAAGAAGGCAGATGCCTTCTGCCAAGAGGAACACAAATTATTGCCTGTGTGGATTGCATAGTCCCGCCCAAGAAACTCAATAAAAATGCAAAAGTAAGCTTGAAATTTCAATGCGTAATGCTGCCAAACGGAACAACTTATCCTATCTGCGCAAGAGTATTCAACGCAGAGGGCATGCTCAAAGAAACAAAATGGATGTCAGCAGGCAAAGTTACTGCTTGGACTATCGGCATGTTCGGTGTAGGTGCGGGTCTTGCTGCAGCTTGCGGAGCCGGTTCACCTGATTTGAGCCGAGGAATCTTCTCAATAGGTATGCCTGTCGGTTTTGGTGTCGGTCTTTTGATAGGGCTTTTGGGACCCGGGCTTCATTATAAAGGTAAATGCGGAGAAAAAGTCCTCATTCAACTTACAGACAATTTGCAAGTTTGCACAAATTAACAAGAATAAATTTGTCTAATTATAAAGCCGCCTGACATATTTCTCTTGACTAGATTGCATGTCTTTTTTAACATAGAGTTTACGCGAGAGATTTCGCCCCTATAAAAATAAAATAATTTCAAAGGAGAAATATAATGAAACGTACACTAGAAGGTACAAAACGCAAAAGACAAAACGTAAGCGGATTTATGGCAAGAATGTCAACTCCGGGCGGAAGACGCACTCTTAACAGAAGACGTGCAAGAGGTCGTCACGTTATCGCTATTCAAGCTAAAAAAAGAGCATAATTTTTACGCAAAATTAGGACTTTAGTTTTGTTACCAAAACAACAAAGATTAATAAAAAGCAGTGCATTTAAGGCAACATACAGATTGAAACAATCAACCGCCGATGCACTGCTTGTTTTATGTGCAGGAAAAATAAAAACAGCCCAAGCCCCAACAAAAGTGGGCTTTGTGGTCAGTAAAAAAATCCACAAACGCGCAGTAAAAAGAAACCGAATAAAAAGACTCACAAGAGAAGCATACCGTTTGGCAATCAAAAACGGTGATATAAATCCTAAATGGATGTCATTGATTTTTACGGCAAGAGAAGCCTCCTTGAATGCTGATTTCAAACAGGTTTATAATAGTGTCATAAAACTTATCCAAAAAATGGAGAAAAAACTCTCAAATGAAACAAATAGCAATCTTGCTCATTAAAATCTACAGATTTTTCTCAAAATTCACCCCAAAAGTGTGCAGATTCACACCTACATGCTCAGAATACACCCTTCAAGCCATAGAAAAATACGGGTTTTTTAAAGGAAGCTGGCTTGGAATCAAAAGAATTTGCCGTTGCCATCCTTGGAACCCAGGCGGTTATGACCCTTTAGGATGATTAATAGGATCGGACTTATATTTGGCTGATAATCTTTGAAGTTCTATTGTTTTTCTTTCAATAAATTCTTCAATCAAATCCGTTTTATAATCAAGCAAAGGCTTTGTCTCACCAGGCGGAGTTGATTGCCTTCTGATTCTTTCTCTTAACTTAAGCGGATAATCATAATAAGCACTAATATCTTTTTTCCTTATATAATGCTGAACTTCATCCATGTGTTTGGGAAGATTTTCTTTCATCTCAGGATGTTTTTTAGTAATAAATTCATAATATGGTGTTGTTTCTCTTTCGCCATTGCATTTAGAGCACATATCAAGCGAATTATCTGTAGAAGTTGGGCCTTTAACAGCATCATCGGTGTTTCGCCAAGCAGGGTCTACGTGTTCTCTTGTTGCTTTACTCGGAAGAAAAATCTTTTCAGCAATCTCCAAAGAAGATCTTTTGGGTCTCTCATTGGTATATTTGGTCACAAAAGCGTGGAAACTGTCATCTGATGTCGGCAATTCTTCAATTTTTTTGAGCATATTTTTCAAAATTCGCTGATTAACACTGCTTTGTTCAACCAAACTATAGTGAGTTATAGTTTTTACAACTTTTTTTCTTTTAAATCTTTCATTATCTTTTCCATGCACAACTATATCCTTTATTTGATTTAAAGAATTTATGACATTGTGCCTACTCGGCCCTCTGAGAGCTCTTGCCATCCCGACAGCAGGATTTAGGACTTTCATTTGCTCATTAATCAAATAGGCCTCGCTTGCAGGTCTTTGAAACATGAGCAGTTCTTTTATGCCAAGTTTTGGATTGTCAACTGATTTTTTTATCAAATAAGCCGCAACTTGAGACCCGACCTCATGCAATTGTTCCACATGAGGAGCCAAAACTTTTTCTATTTCGCCGCCTTTGGCTTTGGACAATCTATCTGCCAATTTTGCAATTTCAGCAGTTGTATACATCAGTTTATCGCAACAAGGACAATGAAATCCGGGGACTTCCGTCAAATGAAAACCCGAAAAACTAACATCCGCGCTTTGTTTTTTGACCCCCAAAAGCTGTTTATTGTAAAAAGCATTCGGAGTGCTTAATGCATCAGAACTTTTTGACACAACGGGTGTGCTGTTTTTTTGCTCTGTTTTTTGGTTTCTGCCGTGAAAATAATTGCCGAATGGCACAACAGACATATTTGCATACATCTTACTCAACATAGATAATTCATCCACAATCCTATTTTGTTTCAATGATAAACTATATAAAACATTTGTGGATTGTTTTTGAATATTATATAAATTTTTTGTTACAACTGTAGAAATATCTACAAGTCAGACGCCCTAAATGCTGATTTGGCTGCCAAATCAAGTGCTTGAGCAGGATCCATTGACGGGAATTCTTGAGAAATAATCTGCAACCCTTTTTGAACTTCATCCTCAAAACTTGCCATAAAATCCCCGATTCGTTGCTTCATTTGAGGGTCTAATTCCATTTTTGCAATTTTAGGAGCGATGAAATTTTGTACTCCGTAATTATGCATAGAATTCAAAATATCTGTCGGATTTTTTCTGTCAACACCTGCCAATGATGCTTTTTGAGCTTCTGCTTCCCCTAAAGATTGCGCTTCATTTTCGTTTGTTTTTTTCCCTGTTTTGTACAAACTGTTCACATTAACAAAATTTGCACCGATACCGTCTAAATTTGCCATGCCAAAATCTCCTCTGTTAAAAGTCTTATTTCACAATCACATATCCGTTATTTATCCATTCATCCTTGACACCATGTCTATCGGTGTTTGTTTTTATAAACTTTAATTTTTTAGACATAAGGCGTTACATTTTGTAATGTCAAAAGCAAAAAACGGTGCACAATCAAGCACAGTGTAACGATACCTCCGTATAAATTGTCGGCTGTGTATTTTTGTTTTAAAATAAATGGAAGAAGTTAGTTTACTAAGAGGTATAAAATATTGGATTTTACATACATGACAGTAGAAGCCCTAAATGCAATAAGCAAAGTTGCGGGCGGATTTGGGCTTGCAATAGTTGTTTTGACGGTTATTATTCGTTTGATTATGTGGCCATTGAACACACAACAGCAACGCTCTATGAAAAAAATGCAGGCAATCTCACCAAAGCTTAAAGATATTCAAAATCGCTACAAAAATAACCCTCAGGTTATGCAGCAAAAAATGATGGAAATCTACAAAGAAAACAATTTCAACCCTATGGGCGGTTGTTTCCCGATGCTTTTGCAACTTCCTGTATTTATTTTGTTGTACTCAGCTTTGATGAGTCCTCAATTTATGCAATTGGCGGGGAATTCGCAATTCCTTTTCGTCAATCGCCTCGATCAAACCCTAAAAAGCACAGATGCTATCTCGCAAGACGGAACTTTTTCTGTCACGGCAAAAGATCATTTTTCTACTGACAAATTTGCCTTTATTGCCTTTGATAATGGCACAACTGAAAAAATAAAAATCCACAAACCTCAACAAACTGTCCAAATTCAAGGCAAACTTACTCCCGGTGAAAATGTTGATCTTAAGATCAGTCTTGATGATTTCGACTTGAAATTCAGCCAGCTGGATAAAATTAAATCCGCAAAAGTAAATGTCATGAACTCTTCCACAAGAGAATTCGAAATAATAAACTTTGAGCGCAACGGGTCATTACTCGTAGCATCAGTACCTACTTTTGCAGCCAAAACTAATTACAACTACGATGTATTGCTTTTGATTACACTGTTTGGTGCGACAATGTACTTGTCTCAAAAGATAATGATGAAAGCCAATGCTCAAGCGGATCTTGATCCTGCACAACAAGCAATGCAAAAATCCATGTCAAAAATAATGCCTGTGATGATAATAGGTATGTTTGTTTTCATCCCTATTCCGGCAGGTGTTTTCTTGTATATGATAACAAGCAACATCATCCAAATTGTGCAAACTGTCATAATCGACAAACAGCTCAAACTTGAAGATCAAGCTGCAAAAAAAGACGTGATAGAAGCAGAAGTAATTGATAAAGACAAAAAATAATGGTATACCAAAATAAAACTATTACAGCAATCACTACCCCGCTTGGTTCAGGCGGGGTCGGTGTTATAAGGATTAGCGGTGAGGATTCTCTTTGCATATTACAAAAAATCTTCTCCAAAAAACCCGACCAAAAACTCTTACCTGATTTTGTACCGAATATGGCAACACACGGGTGGATTTTGGACGAAGTAGGGCTTATAGATGAAGTAATAGCGATTTATTTTAAGGCACCAAACTCTTATACGGGAGAAGATGTCGTCGAAATAAGCTGCCATGGCGGCATAAATATAGTCAAAAATATTCTTAATCTTACTCTTAATCATGGTGCAACAATGGCGGAGCGCGGCGAATTTACCAAAAGGGCATTTTTGAACGGAAAAATGGATCTTTCTCAGGCCGAAGCCGTACTCGATGTAATCCATGCCAAAACGGATAAATTTGCAAAAGTTTCCGCGCACAACCTATCGGGCACTTTATCAACTTATATCAATACACTAAGGCATGAAATCATGGAGCTTTTGGCCAAAATCACCGCCGCAATTGATTTTCCTGATGATGTGGCTGAGCCATCGTATGAATTTTTGGAAGAAAAAATCACAACAGCGATAAATAAAATTGACAAAGCCCTCTCAGGAGCAAAAAGCTCAAATCTTATGCGCCAAGGACTCAAAATTGCCCTCATCGGGCAGACAAATGTAGGCAAATCATCGCTTTTTAACAAACTTTTGAACTCACAAAGGGCTATCGTGACATCAATTGCAGGAACGACAAGAGATGTAATTCAAGAATCACTTGATATAGCGGGCATACCTGTAACTTTGATGGACACGGCAGGATTAAGGGAACTTTGTGCTCAATCAGAATCTGATTATATCGAGGCAATCGGGATAGATTTTTCCCGCAAATGCTTAGAAGACGCCGATCTTGTATTATTTATGTACGATCTTAAAAAAGGCATAGATAAAGAAGATGAAGAAATAATAAAAGAAATAGGCGACAAACCGCACATCAAAATCGGTTCAAAAGCAGATCTTATCGAAGATCTTCCGCAAGATGTTCTTTGCATTTCGACCAAAACCGACACAGGAATTGATGAGCTCAAAAAACAAATTGAAACAATGATAATCAACCAAAACAAAATTGAAGATAACGAATTTTCAACCAATATCAGACAACAAGAGTGTCTTGAAAACGCCAAAATAGCCCTAAATCACGCTCTTTTGGGTACGCAAAGAGAAGAACTTCAAGATCTGATTTCTATAGATGTCAAATCCGCCCTTTTAAATTTGAATGAAATCACAGGCGAAGTAATGACCGATGAGATTTTGACACATATTTTTGACCAATTCTGCATCGGCAAGTAGCGGAATTTGCCCGAGGGTGAGCAAAGCGAAACCCGTCTGGCGGAATATGCAACGTAATGAAAGTTTGCATAGCAAACTGAAATGAAGTGAAGCATATGAAGCAGGGCAATATTCCAAGAGAGCGGAATTTTGACAGGAGCATAGCTCGCCTAGCGAAAAGCTTGACGAAATGCAAGGCTTAAAAAGCCCGAAATGAAGTGGAAAGCTTTGAGCTGTCAAATATTCCAAGAAGCGGAATTTGGCAAGAGTGAGTGCCTGGCACGAAACTCGCCTTTGTGAGGTTTTTGGCAGAGCAAAAGTTTCATAAAATGAAACGAAGCGAAGCAGAAAAAACCGAACCGCCAATATTCCAAGAAAGCGGAATATGCCTGTCAAATATTCCAAACAAAAAATTTCTGCAAACCATACGATTTGCAGAAAATCCTACTGAAATTAAAAGCCCTAAAATTGCACTTTTAGTTCTTCATTGTTATAAAATTTGCAAAAAACTAACAGATATAGTTTTCGCCGTATGTTTCAAGACCGTAAAAAGGACATTCATGCAAAAGCTGCTTGAGTGAATAATATACTTTTTTCTTCTTTTTGACATCTTGTTCCATCATAAAGAAATTTTCTACAGTAGAATTATATGCATCAGTTGCATTTTGTGTGGATGTAAATTTTTCTTGATATAAAAGCTGTTCGTACATATTATTTTCCTCTAAAAATCCTCTTATGTTTATATAAAAACAGTAAGTATATAAAAAGTGTTTCTTTCGTATATACTTCTTTAACTTTTGTTAACATTTAAAATGTACTTTTTATGATATCTTTGAATAATGAGCAACTCTTATAGTGACAAATTTAACCTAAAAGAAGCGGATTCCCTCAAGAAAAAACTTGAAGAGGCAGGATACGACTTTGGCACAGCTGATTATGCTCTATGGCGTGCCAAAGGCAAAAATGTAGTTGTGACCTTGTACAATTCAGGCAAAATACTTGCCCAAGGGAGCGGAACTCAAGAATTTACAAGCGAATTTTTAGGAACCAAAAGCCAACTTCAACTTTTGAGTATCCCAAAGAAAAAAGATGATGACATCACGCACAATTTTACATCTTGGATCGGAACTGATGAATCAGGCAAGGGTGATTATTTTGGTCCGTTGATTATAGCTGCTGTTTTGGTCAATGAAAAAAATAAAAGTCTTTTTGAAGAACTTGAACTCAAAGACAGCAAAAAACTCACGGATGAAAAAATCTCAAAACTTGCCGTCAAAATTAAAAACAACGCAACTTTTGCCGTGGTAACAATCAATCCGGCCAAATACAATGAACTATACGACAAGTTCAAAAATCTGAACAAAATGCTCGCATGGGGCCATGCCCGCGCGATTGAAAATATTCTCGAAAAATCACCATGCCCGAATGCAATTTCAGATAAATTCGGCGATGAAAAACTGATAAAAAATGCTCTTTTAAAATCAGGAAAAGAAATAAATCTCATACAACAAGTACGCGCAGAACGTGATT
>JAQUTS010000062.1 GCA_028694275.1 Candidatus Gastranaerophilales bacterium | reverse complement strand
TTCTTTTGGTTTTATATTCAAATCAAAGGCCAAATCAGGCATTGTTTTTTGCATTTGCCAAAACCTTTTTTATTGTCTGAAAAATAACCATCCCATCAACAGAACCCTGCTCTTTAAAAACCGCACGTTCAGGATGAGGCATAAGACCGATTATGTTTTTTTTAGTATCCCAAAGGCCGGCTATATTATCTTTCGAGCCATTTGGATTTCCGATATATTTTATTTTTTTTATATGAGAAGGAAGCTCCCCCTCATAATAATAGTTGCCCTGATGATGGGCTATAGGAATGCTCAAATGCCTTCTGTCAAAACGGATTTTGACGTTTTTGGACACAAACTTGGTACTCTCATTTGTAATCAAAGTCCCCGGCAAAAACCCTGCCTCGCAAAGCGTCTGAAACCCATTACAAATACCCAAAATAAACCCGTCAAAATTGCGCAATTGCTCAATCACAGGGCTGAATTTGGCAACTCTCCCCGATGAAATATGATCCCCATACGAAAATCCACCGGCCAAAATCACAAGATCAAACTCGTGGAAATTTGTCTCTTCATGCCAAACAAATCTAGGGTCAAAGCCCGCTTCATAACACGCATCAATTGTTTCTTGTTCACAATTGGTACCGGGGAATACAACTACAGCAGCTCGCATATTTGCACCTCATAATCTTCGATAATAGGATTTGCCAAAACCTTATTAGCAATGTCATTTGCCTTACAAGAAGCCTCTTTTGAGTCAAAAGCCGCCAAAACAAGCTCATAATTTTTGGAACAAACTACCTCTTGCACATTATTTTCACCAAGCCTTGCAAGAAGTGTCTCCAAGGTTTGAGCTTCGGGATTTTTGACACCTTTTTTAAATTTAACGGTAATTTTCGCCAAAAACATTGCCAAATCTGATATCCTAAAATTAAAACTTACATAAAAAATATACTATCATAGCTAATTTAATGAATAAAGAATTTGTTTTATAATAAACAAAAGTTTGTCTACATCCTGAGAAGGAGCAAAAAATGGAACATATAATAATCATAGGCGGTGTTGCCGCAGGAACAAAAGCCGCGGCCAAAGCAAGACGCGAGAACGCTGATATCAAAATGACTCTTTTTACAAATGAAAAACATATGTCATACTCCGCTTGCGGACTGCCGTTTTTTATAGGAGGAGAATTCAAAGACTACCACCAGCTTGTAGAATATACAAAAGAAAATTTTGAACACGATATGAACGTAAAAGTCCACACGCTCCATGAATGTGTCGCCATAAACCCTCAACAAAACTCCGTCTCAATAAAAAATCTTCAAACAAACGAAACCTCTGAACACACCTACACAAAACTCCTTATTGCAACGGGAGCAAGGCCTTTCATCCCTGAGATAGAAGGTAAAGAACTTCAAAATGTTTTCAAAATCAGAAACCTCGAAGATGCTTTTGCAATCATCGAAACAATGAAAAAATCCAAAAAAGCTCTTATCATAGGCGGCGGATACATAGGTATAGAAATGCTTGAGGCGTTTTTGCGCCAAGGGTTGGATGCCAAAATAATCGAAAAAACACCTCACATAATGCCGACTCTTGATATTGACGTGGCTGATCATCTAAAAGATATGATGCTCGAAGAATACCCCAATTGCGTTATAACATCAGATAACGTAACAAAATTCATCGGCGAAAACGGCGTACTAAAAAAAGCCGAACTTCAATCAGGCATGGTGTTGGATACTGATTTGGCACTACTTTCTGTCGGAGTGAGGCCAAATTCTGAAATTGCAAAAGAAGCAGGCATTGAGCTTGGTGTTGCAAATTCGATAAAAGTAAACAAACACATGCAAACAAATATCCCAAACATATACGCAGCAGGCGATTGCGCCGAAAAAACAAACATAGTATCAAATCAGCCTGTTTGGGTTCCTCTAGGTTCCACTGCCAACAAAGAAGGCCGCGTAGCAGGGGTAAATCTCGCAGGGAAAGATGCAGAATTTGAAGGGATTTTGGGCTCTGCCATTACAAAGTTTTTTGATATAAAAATCGCAACAACAGGCCTGATTGAAAAAACCGCAAAAGATCTTGGTTATGATGTTGCATCGGTTGTTATTCATTCCAAGGACAAAGCAGGCTATATGCACGATGCACAGCCTATTTGCATAAAGGTAATTGCCGACAAAAAAACCAAACGCCTCTTAGGTGCCCAAGGCATCGGCTATGGCGATATAGACAAAAGAATAAATATCATAGCCTCTTCTCTCAGCAGCAAAATGACGGTCAAAGAGTACATAAATATAGACATAACATACGCCCCGCCTTTTTCTAAGGCAATAGACATTACAACAACTGCCGCGTATCAGCTTGATAAAATACTTGAAAATCAAACCTAAAGTCATTATATTTTAGATATAGATAAAAAAAGGAACAAAAAATGGCAACTTTAGGTGTAAATATTGATCACATAGCAACAATAAGACAAGCAAGACTAGGTGTTGAGCCTGATCCTGTTGATGCAGCTTTCATCTGCGAAAGAGCAGGCGCCGATGCAATCACCGTGCACCTAAGAGAAGACCGCCGCCATATTCAAGACAGAGACGTGCGTATTCTTAAAGACACAATCAAAACTCGCTTGAATCTTGAGATGGCAGCAACTGATGAAATGCAAAAAATCGCACTGGAAATCAAGCCCTACAGCTGTACGCTTGTTCCTGAAAAAAGACAAGAACTAACAACAGAAGGCGGACTCGATGTGGTTTCAAATTTTGAACATCTGAAAAAATTCATAGCCCCATTGGTAGAAAACGGCATAATAATCAGCCTTTTCATTGATCCCAAAAAAGATCAAATCCAAAAAAGCAAAGAAGCAGGTGCACAGTTTATAGAGTTTCATACGGGCAAATATGCAGAAGTTTTTAATACACCTTTAGAAAAAGAAGAATTTGAAAACCTCAAATCATCAACAGCTTATGCACATTCAATAGGGCTAAGAATCAATGCAGGCCACGGGCTCAACTACAATAACGTAATGCCTGTTGCCCAAATAGAACACATGGAAGAACTCAACATCGGTCACAGTATAGTATCCAAGGCTGTTATGGTCGGATTGGAGCAAGCTGTCCGGGATATGAAAAGCCTTATTTCATGAAAAAATTGATATCTTTATTATTAGTATTTTTTATCACCTCCACCATGCCTGCGATGGGTTTTGTCAGTTATGAAAGTGATTATGAGCCTAATATATCTGTTTATGCAAAAGAAATCGACCTGAAAAGCCAGCTAAGAAAGCATTTTTCGGCCTATGAAGTTACGATAGAAAATAAATCGGGACGAGTTTTGAGACTGGTGGACGGAAGCTTTGAGGGTGGTAAAAACGGCGGCGATGCGTATTTTGAGATAAGAAAAAACGCAGATGCACAGCTCAAAAAAAGAGTCCATGCCTGGGAAGACTGGGGGCTTTGGACACTGGGCGGGGCTTGGGCTTTGGCTGTCGTTATCTCTCCTTTTGAATGGTATTATAATGTTTTTACCAACAGACGAGCAAAAGAAGAATCGCTTGAATATTCACAAGAAAACTTCTTTCAAAGTGACTTTTATCCGGGTGAAAAATTTGAGAAACTGGTTCTTTTCCCAATAGACAAAAGCTTTTATCTAAGGTTGAGTTTTCAAGATAAACAATCAGGTGAAGTTTATACAATCATCAAAGATAAAGCAGATATTTGTTATTAAAAGTATTAACCTTTGTAAAAAAATGATTTTTGCTAGCAACTTTTATTTTTCACAAGTTATAAATCCTCATCGAGAAGGGGATGGTCTTAATTCTAAGAGAGGATAACTATAGATAATGGAACAAAAAGTAATTGATTTAAATTTGAAACGCAAAGTCATTAAACTCAGAAAACACCCTGAGTTTAGAGTTTTGAAGTTGAATTTTGAGAAAATTTTAATAGATATAAGTTTTTTCAAAAAAAACAACAAAGTTATTCAAAAATCAGAGATAATTTTCAAAAAATTAATCAAAAAAAACAGGAATTATGTAAAATCAATATCAATTCAGCAAGATTTTGTTGAAGAATTCAGAAAAATGGGATAGAATGTACTGAGAATTTTGCGAACTGTATACGCAAAATCAAAAAGCTTACACTTTTACGAGAGTTACGAGTAGAGAGAAGTATAAAATATGAATAAGAATTTGTCTGCAAAAGATCGAATTATCCTTGCTTTGGATGTAGATACTTTGGAAGAAGCCAGAAGTCTTGTAAAAGAACTCAAAGATTATGTCGGAATGTTCAAAGTAGGACTTCAGCTTTTTAGCGCGGAAGGCCCCGAAGTTTTCAAAATGATACAAGAAGAAGGTGCTCAGGTATATTTTGACGGCAAGTTCTGCGATATACCCAACACAACAGCACAAGCCTGTGCAAATATTGTAAAACATGGCGTAAACTTCTTGAATTTGAATATCATCGGCTCATCAAAAATGATTTCTAAAACAATCAAAGCCACAAGAGAAGTTGCAAAAAAAGAAGACCGACCAAGTCCGATTATTCTTGGCGTGACGCTTTTAACAAGCTACGGACAAAGAACCCTCAAAGAAGAACTCGGCGTATCTTTAAATATAGAAGACTACGCACTAAAACTTGCACAAATAGCCAAAGAAAACGGTCTTGACGGAGTTGTGGCAACTGCTGAAGATGCTGTCAAAATCAGAACGGCTCTTGGGAATGATTTTATTATCGTATGTCCTGCCGTTCGCCCTACTTGGTCAATAGTTGATGATCAAGTCAGAGTCGTGACACCGGCTGATGCTATCAGAGCAAAAGTTGATTACATCATAGTCGGACGACCTATTCGCAATGCGGAAGACAAAATAGCCGCAACACAACTGATAATAAGTGAAGTTGAAGAAGCTTTGGGATTGTAATTTTAAAACTATACAAATAAAAAAGAAGCCCCAAACAGAGGCTTCTTTTTTTGTGTCTTCAGATTTATTTTGAAAAAGCTTCTTTTATTGATTCTTCAAAAGGTGCTCTAAGAATCCCTTTTTCGGTAATGATGCCTGCAATGTACTTGGCAGGTGTTACATCAAAGCCGGGATTAATAATATGCACACCCTCTGCGCAGACTCTTTCACCGTTGATATGAGTGACTTCTTGGTGATCACGCTCTTCGATAGGGATTTGTTTTCCCGATGCAATTGATATATCAATCGTTGATAAAGGTGCAGCTATATAAAAAGGTACATTGTGCTCTTTTGCAACTATTGCAAGGTTATATGTGCCGATTTTGTTTGCAGTATCACCGTTTGACGCGATTCTATCAGCCCCGACCACAACAAAATCAATCATTCCTTGTGACATAAAATACCCGCTCATACCATCTGTAATGAGTGTAGTATCGATACCGTCTTGAACGAGTTCAAAAGTTGTAAGTCTTGCCCCTTGTTGACGAGGACGAGTTTCATCAGCAAAAACCTTTATCGTTTTATCCTTGGCAAAAGCTGATCTGACAACGCCCAAAGCCGTACCGTACCCGACTGTTGCCAGTGCTCCGGCATTGCAATGAGTAAGGATTGTAGCTCCTTTGGGCACAACTTCAGCACCATAATCGCCCATTTTTTTGTTAATTTCTATATCTTCATTCTCAAGATAAATTCCGTTTTCGATTAATTCTTTTATTACACCATCAACAGTCTGTGAAGTTGATGTTTTTGCCAGTTCAAACTGTTTATCAACAGCCCAGGCAAGGTTTACAGCCGTTGGGCGAGATGATTTGAGATATTCACAGATTTTGTGCAATTTGTCCAAAAATACATTTTTGTCCGTTTCATTTTGCAATTCCAAAGCCCCCAAAGAAACCCCATGAGCACCCGAAATTCCAATAGCAGGAGCACCTCTTACGATCATATCTTTAATTGCCGTATACATTTGTTCTGAAGTTTTAATGTCTACAATTTCAAAAATATGAGGTATTTTGGTCTGATCAATCATTTTTACCAAATTATTTTGCCATTCTACGGACTTAATCATTTTTTGCTCCTTATTTGCATATTCCTAAACAATTTTAGCCTAAATATAAAGTTTTATATCAAAACCACTTAACAATTTTACCTCGTATTTTTAAATGCTATAATTTTATTATCCTGGGAGGATTCAGGAGAGTTGTATCTAAAAGAAATTTTTTTAATGCGCGTTTTAAATATATATTTAGTAGCCTTAATTTTATTTATTAGCACTTCAGTTTTGACACCAAAAGCTGAGGCTATCGGGTTTTGGCACAAAAAAAAGAAAGAACAACCCAAAATCGAGCAGTCAGTACCTGCCGATTTACCTGTTACAGTTGAAGAAACAACCGATGAAGGTTTGATTACAAAATACGCTCCCAAGGATCTTATCAAATCAGTCGAGATTGAGGGAAATAGTATTATTTCAGATGAAAAAATATCAGAAATGATGAAAAGCCAAGCAGGCAAACCCTACAGTGTAGAAGATGTAAAACAAGACCTGCAGCTGATTTATGGAATGGGATACTTCACAAAAAACATCAAAGCACTGCCTCAAAAAACAGACCAAGGGGTTATTTTGAAAATAGTTGTCCAAGAAAACGTCCCGATTACAGGCTTTGTGCTTGAAGGCAACTCTGTTTTAGAAGATTCTGAACTGCTCTCCATCCTCAACAAAAATATCGGAACACCCCAAAATATAAATATTTTGAATGATATGATTGACCAAATAGAAGAAACTTACGCCGAAAAAGGTTACACTTTAGCACGTGTTCAATCCATACAAGATGAGCCTGACGGGTATATAGATGTCAAAATTGATGAAGGCTACATCAAAGACATAACCCTATCAGGAAATATCAAAACAAAAGACTTTGTCATCAAAAGAAACATGATGGTAAAAAGCGGCGATATTTATAACGAGTACTCTTTAGCAGAAGATGTCAAAAGAATCTTCGGGACAAAAGCTTTTGCAGATGTCAAACGTGTTGTCTCACAAAGCGAAGAAGACCCGACAAAATATGACGTAAAAATAGAAGTAACCGAAAAACGCTCAGGCTCCGTCTCTGTCGGCGGCGGTTTTGATACATCCACAGGGGTCTTTGGCTCTGCTGGATTTACAGATTACAACTTCAGAGGACTCGGTCAACAACTTGGTATAGACTTTATGACAGGATCAGGAATTATCTTCAACAACAGCTCAATCCTTAGACGCGCAAGTTATCAGGTAGAAGCCAGATTCTTCGATCCAAGCTTTTTACAATCCAAAAACTCCCTTCAAGCCAAAATCTTTGCCAGAGACTACGCAAGCTGGCAAGTACCTTTGGCAACAGAAAGAAGATTCGGCTCAGAACTCGAAGTTATGCGCCCCATCCAAAAATACAAACACCTATCAGGCGGTGTGACTCTTGGGTTTGAAAATGTCAAAATCAAAGAAGGCGACTTGAGCCAATCAATGGCTGACTTTGCAAAATCAGGAGTTGATTTTTCTAACAGAACCAATATGCTTGTAGGCGGTACATTTGTATCACTCGGGCCAAGATTTGTCTATGATACAAGAGACAGCTACATATCTCCAAGAGAAGGCGTTTACGCTTCTTTAGGAGCTAAAGAATATATGAATGTAGGCAGCGGCGATGCAGGAAGCTTCGGACGAGTCGAAGGTACAATCCAAAAATACTTCCCTGTGGGAGAAAAATCAACCGTTGCTCTTATGGGTAAAGCAGGCGTAAACCCTTGGGGAAATGCACCATACTTTGCTCAATATAACTTAGGCGGTATCAGATCCGTCAGAGGTTTCAGGCAAACAGAAGCGGGTAACGGTAACGGTATGATGATGGCAACTGCCGAATTCAGGACACCTGTACCGCTTATGGATAAAATCACACAAAATACGTTCTTCAATGATATGAGACTTGTTGCATTTGTGGATGCAGGCAGAGTCTTCCAAGAAAACATTATAAACACCGTTTATGACTATCCGGGATATGGTATTTCAACAGGTTTAGGCTTGAGAATTTACATCCCCGGACTTGGTCCTATCAAACTTGATTACGGATTCCCGCTCACCAATATCGGCGGCGGAAGAAACAACACCGGAAGATTTTTGTTTGACGTAGGCGAAATGTACTAATATAATATACAGGGAATAAGGAGTTAGTTATGAAAAAAATATTTAATTTGGTTTTGGTCGTTGCACTTTTCATCTGCACAAACATTGCCGCAATGGCTGAAAACATCGGTGTTATTGATGTTACACAAGTTTGGGAACAATATAATGCTTCTGTCAAAATAGACAAAGCTGCAGATGCAAAGGATGTTGAGCTCGAAAAATACCTTCTTGAGAAAAAACGACTCATCGCAGAAGGCTCTTCACCTGTAGAAAGAAAAAACCTTGAAGACAAATATGCAAAAGAATTCCAAACAAAAGTAGACGAAACAAAAAAATGGTACGCATCAGAACAGAAAAAACTCGAAGACTCAATGATGGCAGCCATTAAACAAGTAGCCACACAAAAAGGACTCGGTGTTGTTTTGAACAAAAAATCCGCTATCTACGGCGGCGTTGATATCACAACAGATGTTTTACTTATTTTGAACAAATAAAATGTTTTACTCTCAAGAACAATTGCAGCAAAAACTCGAGCTTCTCAAAAAAGGAGCCGTTTTTGCATATCCGACAGATACCGTTTGGGGGCTTGGGTGCCTTGTTGATAATGAAAAAGCTTGCAAAAAAATATACGAAATAAAAAAACGTGACGGGAAAAAACCCCTGATAATTATGGCATCAAGCATAGAAGATTTTGAACCTTATATAAAAGGTTTCTCCAAAACAGCCCTTGATTTAGCCCAAAAATACTGGCCCGGAGCAATAACAATCATTACCCAAAAATCCGAAAAAACAGGTGATTTCATATCATCAGGGACAGATACGGTAGGGCTTAGAATTCCAAATCATCCCGTTTTATTGGAGTTTCTTAAAATAACCGGCCCAATCGCAACAACAAGCGCAAACCTATCAGGTGAAGATCCGGCATTAAACATCGAGCAGACCGCATCATATATCGGTGATAAAATTGATTTTACACTCGAAGATTTTGGCTTCAAAGCACAAGGTACAGCATCAACAGTAGTTTTGGCGCTAGATGAACAAATAAAAATACTTCGTCAAGGTACAATAATCCCCCAATAAGGAGAAATTATGTCAAAAGCAAAAATAGCAATCGGCTCAGACCATGGCGGTTATGAACTAAAAACGTACATTGAACGTTTTTTGGCAAAAAACAACTACGAATACAAAGACTTTGGCTGCTTTGACACCAAATCAGTCGACTATCCCCTCATTGCAAAAGAGGTTGCAAATGCAGTTGCAACAGGTTCTTTTACCAGAGGAATCATCCTTTGCGGATCAGGGCTTGGCGTTTGTATTGCCGCAAACAAAGTAAAAGGCATAAGAGCCGTCACCTGCACCGACACATACTGTGCAAAAAT
>JAQUTS010000061.1 GCA_028694275.1 Candidatus Gastranaerophilales bacterium | reverse complement strand
GCTGTTGATAGAGAGCTTTTGAATATTGCTCAAAGATTCACAAAACTTGAAGATGTGACAGATAGAGCTGCTGCAAAAGAAGATGTTGTGTCTATTGATTTTGACGGGTCAGTCGACGGTGAAGCTATCAAAGGCGGAAGTGCCAAAAACTACCAGCTTGATCTTACTAACAGTAACTTCATCGAAGGGTTTGCGGATCAAATTATCGGTCATTCAACAGGCGAGAGCTTTGATATCAATGTAACTTTCCCTGCTGATTATCATGAAGAATCTCTAAAAGGGAAACCTGCTGTATTCAAAATCAAAATTCACGCTATCAAAACAAAAAAATATCCTGAAATTGATGATGAATTAGCACAAAGAGTTGGTCCTTTCGGCAGTCTTGATGAGCTTAAAAAAGATATTCAATCATATATAGACAAGCAATTTGATATGGAATCCAAAGTCAAAGTTCAAAACGCTGTTTTGGAAAAAGTAATTGAACTCGCAGAAGTTGAGATTCCTGATGCAATGGTGAATCGCGAAGCCAAAATCCTTATGGATGAGTTCCAGCAAAAAATCACTTCTCAGGGCATGTCTTGGGAAAAATTCCTTGATTCTCAAGGTCAAGAAAAAATTTGGCAAAACTTGCGTGATGAAGCTACAAAAAGAATTAAAAATTCTCTTGTGTTGAGCCAAATCGCAAAAGTTGAAGAAATCAAGGTTGACGATAGTGAATTTGAGGAAAGAATCAAAGAAATGGCAAAATTGTATCATACTGATGAAAGAACAATTTATCAGCAGATTTCAAAAGAGCCTATGATGGTTCAATCCATTATGCAGCAGATAGCTAGCCAAAGTATAACCGACTTTTTGGTTGAAAATAATAAAATTAACTATGTGACTAAGTAAAAATCTGATAAAATAAGAGTATGATTTTGTTGAAAGGGAAAAAATAATGAGTTTTGTACCGGTAGTTATTGAACAATCCTCTAGAGGAGAGCGTTCATTTGATATTTTTTCAAGATTGCTAAGAGAGCGTATTATCTTTTTGGGAACTCAAATCGATGATATGGTTGCCAATTTGATTGTTGCGCAGCTTTTGCTTTTGGATTCTGAAAACCCTGAAAAAGACATTATGTTGTACATCAATAGCCCGGGCGGCAGTGTAACTGCAGGCTTGGCTATATATGATACGATGCAGCACATCAGAGCTGATGTTTGCACAATATGTCTTGGTCAAGCTGCCAGTATGGGGGCATTTCTTTTGTCTGCAGGTGCCAAAGGTAAGCGTACCGCCCTTCCTCACTCCAGAGTTTTGATTCACCAGCCATTGGGTGGTGCTCAAGGTCAAGCTACCGATATCCAAATTCAAGCAGCAGAAATCGGTCGTTTGAAAAAAGCTTTGAATGAAATATTGGCCAATAATATAGGGCAATCTATCAAAAAAATTGAAAAGGACACTGACAGAGACTATATTATGACTCCTCAGGAAGCACTTGAGTATGGTATGATTGACAAGGTGATTGAAAAAGCCGAAAAACCTGTCAAGAAAGAAGACTAACTAACTTAGGAGAACGCTATGGCGAGTAAACACGACGGTTCACGTCTAAAATGTTCTTTCTGCGGAAAGACTCAAGATCAGGTCAAAAAACTTATTGCAGGCCCTGAGGTCTATATTTGTGATGAGTGCGTTGATTTGTGTAATGAGATTTTGGATGAAGAATTCTTTGATGATAAAGAAAAAGACGGTGGGGAAAAGACCGAAAAAGAAACGACTTCTATCCCCAAACCTCATGAAATAAAAGCTTATTTGGATGAGCATATTATCGGTCAGGACGCTGCAAAAAAAGTCTTGTCGGTGGCTGTTTATAACCATTATAAGCGTATTTACAGTGAAGGTGCCGATGCTGAACTTAAAGATGTTGAAGTCCAAAAAAGCAATATCTTGGTGGTTGGACCGACAGGTAGTGGGAAAACGCTTTTGGCGCAAACTTTGGCCAAAATGCTTAATGTACCTTTTGCTGTTGCAGATGCGACCACTTTGACTGAAGCAGGTTATGTCGGCGATGATGTTGAAAATATTTTGCTAAGACTTTATCAAAGTGCTGATTATGATGTTGCAAAGGCTGAAAAAGGCATTATTTATATCGATGAAATTGATAAAATTGCCCGCAAATCCGAAAACCCAAGCATTACACGCGATGTAAGCGGTGAAGGTGTTCAGCAGGCTTTGCTTAAAATGATTGAAGGTACAGTTGCAAATGTTCCTCCTCAAGGTGGACGTAAACACCCTCATCAAGAGTTTATCCAAATTGACACATCGAATATATTGTTTGTTGTCGGCGGTGCTTTTGTCGGATTGAACAAAATCATCGAGCAGCGTACAGCTGATGGTAGTTCTGTCGGATTCGGTGCTACTTCTCGTAAAAATAAATACGAAAAAGAAATTGAAGAAGCAAAAATTCTTAAAAAACTTCAGCCTGATGATCTTTTGAAATTCGGTTTGATTCCTGAATTTATCGGAAGAATCCCTGTTTATTCAGTGCTTGATCCTCTTGATGAAGAAGCTTTGGTAAGGATTTTAACTGAGCCTAAGAATGCAATCTTGAAACAGTACAAAAAACTGTTGAGTATAGATGGTGTCAAACTTGATTTTGAAGAAGAATCTATTTCTTTGATTGCAAAAGAAGCTATCAAACGTAAGACAGGAGCAAGAGCTCTTCGTTCTATCGTTGAGGAACTCATGCTTGATATTATGTATGAGATTCCATCTCGTGAGGATATAAAAGAGTTCAAAATCACTGCTGAAATGGTGAAAAAAAGAAAAAACGTTGTTGAGCTTTTGCCAAAAAAATCTGAAGATAAATCTCAAATTAATGAAGAGATAGCATAGTTCACTTATCAACGTTATTTATAATTTATTAAGAGAGGTTACGCGACCTCTCTTTTATAAGCAATAATTTGTTTTTGCTTGTTTTAAACTACATGTGTAGATAGTTTAATGCTTATGAATAACATTAATTCAAATTATAATGTGAATAATACTAACAATTCTCCCTCCCAGTCTTTTGGGCAGGGCTATTTGGCTAATCTGCACTACAATCTTAAAAACAAAGAATCATACGATGAATATATTGCCAGAAAAAAACAACAACATAAGCGTAATCTTATTACGGTTATAGGCTCTTCTGCAGCTGTTTTGGGCGCAGGGTTTATCTTTTTGATGACCGGTCGTTCTCAAAATATTTCCAAGAAAATTCAAAACATGTCCGCAGTATTTTCATCCAAATGGAATAATGGTAAAAATAAACATCTACACAAATTTTTAACTGTTATGGCGGGCGGATTCGACCGTTTTGCAAAAGTTATTACCAACTCTACACCGATAAAGGATTACTTTGTCTTCAAGTTAATGGATCGTACAGCTTTTACTAGAAAACTAAGAGACGGTATTTCAAGATTGTACACAAAAGAAAATATTTCTTCCGTTCAAAAATCCAGGAAGCAGGCCGTTTCGTCTTATCGAGGGCTGATATCTACCGTTGAGGATGCTATCGGAGAATCTGAGCTTAATCCGTCTTTGATTAGAAACAAAGAAAAATCTAAAGAGCTTAAGGAACTTCTTGTAAGGACTAAAAATGTTCCTGAGTTTCTGTCAGGCTCTAACTTCAAAAACGCTTATTCGAGAATGGAAAATGATATGGATTATTTGTCCCAAGAAATTTCCATGAAGCGATTGCGTTCTAAGGAAGTATTCGAAGGCTTTGTGCCTGAGACAATATTGATGGATAGACGTGAAAAATATGCCAAAGGCTTGTTTGAAAGTAAGAACAAAGTTTCTTGCACTTTTTCTGATTTGAGTGAATATGCCAGAGAAAAACTCAATACGTCAAATATTCTTATTTATTCCATAAAAGATCTTGAAACTCAAAGAAATCTTCGGAATGCTTCTATTCAATTGGATAATAGCCTTAAGCATTTTGTAAGAGATTCTGTGAATAAAGCAAACAGAAGTGAGAACCGTAAGGCTGTCCAAGAAGCCATTAATAAGTACAAATTGGCCATTGATTCTGTACCTTCAGGTGGTGTGAAAGAGAAGCTTCTTAAGCAGATTGATGAGTGTGATGAGGTTTTCTCTAATAAAGATATGGGTATACTGCAGCAGATTAGAGTTTTGGCTGGTGATGCCTGGGGTGATAAGTCCCATTTTGATTTGAAAGTAAAAAAAGCTGCTCGAAAATCGCATAAAGATTTGAATCTATCTCTTACCAGAATGGTGAATATGTTTGATAAACAAAGAGATATAACTCTTGGTTCAGGGCCTACTGATGTGTTTGGTCTTTTGTCTCCATTGGCTGTTTACGGGTATTTTATGGCTAAAGACAAAACAAAAGAAGAACGTGTAGGCACAAGTCTTGAGCTTGGTGTTCCTATTGTTGGAGGTACAGGCATTTACCTTTGGACTTTGGCCAAGCAGTATAATGGCGTGCGCGCATTTGCTACTTCTTTAGGCACCGGAATAATTTTGAATACAATCGGGTCAGAAATATTTAAAAGATACAAAGCTTCTGTAGACAAGAAAAAAGCTTTGAAGAATCCTGAGCAAGTTCAGACAAATGCAACATTGGCTCAAGCCGCTCAACAGCGTAAACTGAACGCCCAAAATCAGTATCAAGTGCAAAATGTTTCTTTGAATTAATCTTTGATTAATCTTCTATAATTTTGACTTTAAAATTCCTTGATTTGTAAGAACTTGCCGTACTTTGAGCTTTAGGGAGTTCACTGTATGAACCTACTTGAACAGCATAGCCTCCGTTTGTGCTTTTGACAAAAGGTCTGACCGGTGAATCTGAGTTCTGGGAAAATAATTCCACCATTTGTCTTGCTTCTTCAGGAGAAGAATATTCTCCTACAAGGATTTTGTAACTGGAAGGCTTTTGAGCTTTTGGTACGTATGGTACAGGTTGTTGAGAATTCGTATCTGTATCATAGGATTTTTGGAGAGCCTGTTGATGTTCTGTGAGCATTTTGCTTTTTGTTTGGGTGGGTTGGGTTTTTTCAGGCATCTGTGGTGTGCCGAAAGTTGATAGTTCTGACAGGTCAACTTTTATCAAGCTGTTTTGTGCAGAATCAAGCACAGTTTGAAGCTTACTTTTTGTGCCGGGAGTTGTATCATCTGATTGAATTTCTTTTAGGCGATAATCGACTCTTCCTTGGCTTTTGAAGTCAGAACTTCCCACCTCTTCTATATTGCTGTCATTGTTAAGTGCAGGTATATTCAAGTTTGGGCTTATTATAGTTGCAATGAATAAGAAAGAAAACAAAACGATAGAAAATGTTGTGACAAAAAGCGACAGAAGTCTTTTTTTTGTTTTTGCATTTTTGTTTCTTATTTCTTCTCTTCTTTTTTGAAATTGTTCAAATGAGTAATCGTGGTTCATAGTATTCCTCGGACTTTTGTTGATGCTAATAACATGTTATCACATTCTTGCGCATAAGCATCTACAATATCTTTACCAAGATCATAAATATTTTTCAAGCCCATATCCGAAGTAAGTCCTGATGCTTCTATTGCCGCATTCTCTGATATTATGTTTATGCCTATGTGGATAAGTACTGAGTTTATTGATTTTCCAGCTATAGATACGGTTAGTTTTTTGCCGTTATAAAATAAATCATCGCCGTCACGAATTATTTCACTTCCTTTAGGCAGGTATTTTAGAATTTGTTCTCTTATAATATTCATTAGAAGTCTTTGTCTAACCACTCCTTCAACCAGACCGATATTAAAGTGTTCAATGATAAAATTCAACATTTTTTGGCTGTATATGGGAGAGTTTTCAATAACGTCCTCTATGTCGACCATTTCGGTTATTTTTACATCACATTCACCGATAAAAGCCACTATTGCATCGCCTTGAAGATGGAAGTTTTTATAAATCCAATGTGGAGCCAACTCTGAGCCTGTGTATTTTATTTCTTTTTCTATAAACTTACTGTGCATCTTTGTCAAAAACCTCTTCTAATATATGGAACAAGCCCGCTTTAGCAAGTGCGTTTTTGAATCTTTTGCAAGATTCACACTGCCCGCAATGTTTTGTAGTGTTTGTATAGCAGCTCATAATAAGGTTAAAAGGAACTGCGAGCTTGTCTGCGAGTGTGACTATTTGTGATTTATCCAGTTCTATTAAAGGGGCAATCACTTTTGTCTTCTGCAAAGTAGAGTAGCTTAATGAGCCATTGATTTCTTGTACAAAATGTTGGCTGTTATCAGGAAATGTTGAGGCCTCTTCTTTGTTTGCGCCAAAAATAATATAGTCAAAATGGTATGAGTCGCAATAGCAAGCTGCTATATTCAAAAATACTCCGTTACGATTGGGAACCCATACGGCTTTCATAGAATCCGTTGTGTCTTTTGTTATATCAGGCTTTGGGAGTTCTTCTTTTATGTTTACCAAAGCTGTTTTTGTTATTTCTTTAAGCCAGGGAAGTTCTATTATTTGGTGTTTGATTCCGTAGTGTTCGCATATTTTTTTTGAGGCATTTATTTCTGAATCTTTTGCCCTTTGGCCATAATCAAATGTTATTGCAAGCTTAATGTCGTATTTATCTTTCAGGTAAGCGACACTCACTGTTGAGTCCAGTCCTCCTGATAAAACAGCCATCGCGCGCGGCTTTTTGTTATGCATATTCTTCTCCGGTTCCATCTGTATCATTTTCGTATTCATCCATTATGGATCTTGCTTCATCTTTACAAATGTATGGGATATTTTCTTCTTCCAAAATCTCAATAAGGATTGTTTTGCCCACAATGTTGTAAAGAGCTATTACCGTGCTTCTTGCTACTTCTTCATTTTCATCATACAGGCAATCTTTTATCAAAGGAGCCACATCTTCATCTTCTGTTTTTGATAATGCTTCTATTGCGCTTAGTCTTACGTATGGTGACTCATCAAGCAGTGCACTTTTTAGTGCTTTCATAGAACGCCTGTCTTTTGTTCCGATATTTCCTAATGCTTCTACAATTCTTTCTTTGAAGAAACTAAACTTGTTTACAAAGCCTTCTTTTGTTTCAAGTATTGATACAAGAGGCTCTATTGCTCTTATATCACGGAGTTTGCCGAGTGCTTTTGCTGCTGTTTCTCGCAGGTAGACGGATTTTTCGTCATTATCCGCAACTACATTAATCAAAGAGCCTACAGCATAACTGTTTCCCATTTGTCCAAGTGCATCTGCGCACCCAAGACGAAGTTTGTAGTTTTCATGTTTGTTATTTAGGGTATAAAGCAAAGGAAGCGTGACTTTTGAGTTGCGGGTATGGCCCAAAACTCTTGCTATATAGCTTCGTAGCTCTATATAATCATCAGGGTTTTTACCTGATGCGCTGAATTTTTCTTTCCATAGCAATAGCTCTATCAAAATATCAAGACTGGACTCCTGATTATAGCTTGCTATTGTCTTGACTAAATATAAAAGGATGTCCGGACTTGTTTCCAAAGTAAGGAAATGATTATAAATTTCTACAGCGACAACATCAGGATATTCTTTTATTTTTTCAAGCAGCTCTATATGTACGTCAGTCTTCAGCCCAGAGGCAATTTTGAACTCTTTCGCCAACCTGTTTAGATTTTCACCGGAGAATTCTTCCATAAGCTACCTATAGTATGTATAACTATAAAATATACAAAAAAAAATATATTTTCAAGTTATTTTTAGAGTTTTTGTTAAAATAAAAAAAAGCAAGATTCGGATAATTCCTAGCCTTGCGGTTTCCTTAGAAGTTTTTAGTTAAGTTAGTTCCCTATTGTAGAAAAATCAAAAATAATCACAAATCAGTTTTGTCTTTTTCAAGAGTCTTCTTCTGAGACGATTAAAAAAGCTGTTTGTGTCATCTTTTTTTGTTTGCTTAGTAAGGATAGCCTTTTTAAGCACAAGTTTATTGTATATTTCGGCTGATTGTTCAGTATCATCAGCTGTTTTTCGAAGAGAATTAATTTGAGCTCCCAATGCACCAATGTACAATTCTAGCTCAGTTGCTTCTTTCATAAATCTGTAAACCCCATATTTTTCTTGACTGTAATGTAAATTTCAAACTTTATATTAGAATAATAATCTATTCTTGCCTAAAAATTATCATCTAAAGGAATGATAAATCTGTGGAGATTGCATTTAAATTTGGTAACAAATGTAAAGATATTCTTGAATCGGGTCAAAAACCTTCTCTGCGTGGAATAATAAGGATATATGATTTATTAATAAATATAAATATAATATCAAATACTATATCCTGAAAACCTAGTATATAGTATAATGTAACTCCGAAGGAGATTTATGTTTAATAGTTTTTTCAGTAAGATTAAGGATTATACAAGGCAGATTTCTGAGATTGAATCTTCTGTAGACAAGGAGAAGCAGAACTTTCTTGAGGTATACGAGCGCAATCTTATTTTGGAAAAAGAAATAAAAGAAAGAACTCAAGAACTTGGTCAGGCCAATAAATCCATCTTGGCTTTGAATAATATTTTGAATACTATCAATTCATCAAGTCCGTTAGAAGAAGTTCTTAAAAGAATTACAAACGGTGTCTGCACCGATCTTGGATATGTCTATTCTCTTATTTTTAGAGTACAAGAGAGTGACTTGGGTAATGTTTTAAAAGTGAGAGCAATTTCTGATAACAAACTGACAAACGAGATTGAATCCATTTTGGGCAAGCCTTTCGAGCTTTTGGAAATTCCTCTTGAAAACAGTTCAAACACCATAATCAAATATATTAACGAGGGATATTTTGAAGAAATAAAAGGCTTTGAGACTATTTTTGATTCTTCTAATATCAAAATTGATTCCAGCCAAAAGAAGGCTATTTCTGATATTTTTAAAAGGTTTTCTACTTTAGTTTTGCCCATCAAAAAAGATCATCATCTTTTTGGGGTCCTGATAGTTGTTTCTCCTCGGAGTGACATTTTGGAGACAGAGAAAAACTTCTTGTCTTTGTTTGCTCACCAAATCGAAATCGGGGTTACGATTGCGGATTTGTTCGAAACTATCAAAAAACAAGCCATTACGGATGCTCTTACAGGTTTGCATAACAGAAGACATTTTGATTTTTGTCTTTTAAAAGAATCAGAGCGTTCTTTGCGTCAAAATCAGCCGTTTTCTTTGATTACACTTGATTTGGACCACCTTAAATATATTAATGATACATTTGGCCACGCTTTAGGGGATGTTGCTATTTCTACTATAGCTAAAGTCCTCAAAGAAAAAGCCAGAGCCATTGATATGGCTGCGAGATTTGGCGGTGAGGAGTTTGGCGTTATATTACCGGGTGTTGACTCGAATAGAGCCCTTGTTGCTGCAGAGCGTATCAGAGCTGCTATTGAGGCTGAACCTATTCCTCAAGTCAAAAAAATCACTGCAAGTATTGGTGTTGTGACGTTTGGGGAACACACAGAAAACATCGATGAACTTTTGGAAATGGCAGATAAAGCTATGTACAATGCCAAAAAATCAGGACGTAACAGAGTTTGTTTGGCTCAAAAAGAAGATAAACAAAACTGGCTTGATATTGCTCTTTCAACTTTTATT
>JAQUTS010000060.1 GCA_028694275.1 Candidatus Gastranaerophilales bacterium | reverse complement strand
AAAACCCGTAATCGGAAAAGGCGAAGTCAGAGGAAACCTGCTTGAAGAATCAAACGTTGATTACGGAGCAAATATAATTTATTATAAACAAGCAAAGATGCAGATGGATATAGCGAACAAACTCATCGCAACAAACAAACAGTTGCTTGAAGAAACGCTAAGAATCCTGCAATAATAACTAATTTGTCCGGGTAGTTCAGCATGGATAGAACGCATTCCTCCTAAGAATGATGTCGCAGGTTCGAATCCTGTCCCGGATAAATATTATTGTTTTTTCTTAATAATAAGTTCGTAACCCAAAAAATCTAAAATTTGTTGAATTAACTCAAATTTTATAGTCTTTTCCTTAAGCATGCGCGATAAGCTTGACGTTTGAATTTTTGTCAAACCTACCCCATTCATCTTTTCTATCATCTTACGCATTGATAAACCAGTACGTAGTAATAATACCTGTATTTCTTCTTTAATATCTAACATAACAAAATATTAGCTTAAATATATACATGTTGACAACCAAAACACTTATGTTATTATTTTTGTATACAATGTTAATTTAAATAATAACAAGTATTAACAAAAAGGATAGATAAAATGGGCAAAAAGAAAAAACTCGCCAAAATACACAAATCGGCATCAGGCAAAATACTCGAAATAAAAGCTCTTTTAGATACTCTATCAGAAATAGAACAGTCATCTTACCCTGCAAATACATTGATAGAAATAGCAAACGAAAAAGCCCTCAATGTATTTCAAAATATCGAACATTCAAGACAAATCCTCAAAATAACAGACTAGGCTGATACATTTACTCCTTTCATTTGCTCTGCCATATCCTTATAAACCTTAATGCCCGGTGCTGTTTTGGTTTTAGTCCTTTTTTCTCTGATAAAATATTGCAGCTTGGGCAAAAGAAAGCTCAAAGATACGCAGCATATCGCGATATTACCGACGATTGATAACGCCTTTGCCTGTTTTGTTTTTTTGAGAATATTATCAACTTTCTCGGCAGGAATGATTTTTTTGTCCTCGCCAAATGACTTATCCAAGAAATTTTTCATATTATCATTGAGAGCAACCAACTTATCAGTATCGATATATTTTTTAGAATGCCTTATCCACTTACCCAATGACTTATCAAACTCGATATCCAAAGAACCTTCTTTATGAGCCATTTTAAGAGTAAAGTTTTTCAACACATCTTTTTTATCAAGTTTTGGATCTTTTGGCGCATCAGCAAGCTCTTTATCAATAAATTTAATAACTCCGAGCTCATCTTTTTTATCAGTAAAAGCAAGGAGCTGATTTTTATCAACAGAAGACTTGAGTGTAGATTGGAACTCCTTATCGCCGATGATTTTATAATCAAGGCCTATAGGCGTCTTAAATCCTTTATTGGCAATGGTTTCAAACCCTTTTTTGATATAATCGGCAGCCTGATAGAAGAAAAGAATAATCCCGCCCTCTTTCACCGCGTACTCGATTCTTTCATTGTTATCCCTTGGAATAAACGTGACCCTGCTGCCTGAAATCCCATAATCCAATAAAAGCATGCTATTTGTGGGGTTCAATTGAGATGTTTCTGCCACTTTTGTAAAATTCAGCAAACTTTTGAAGTCAAAAAGATCTTTCATCGAGCCAAAATTTTGATTTTTGCCCTCAGGTTTTTTGACTTTACTTTCTTGAGGCTTTGGCTGCTGCCCTTTTTGAATTTTGATTTGTTTGTCGACGTTTTTTTGTTTTGATTTTTTGACTTCATCAAAGATAATTTGCCTTGAAAGCCATTGATTGAACTTGGGCAAAGCATATGTCAGCATCACAAAATTGATTCCAACGGCGGCGATTGATGTCCCGACATGGAAGGATTTGTATTTGCCCTTGGAAATATTTGGTTTGTAGCCTGATTTTGAGAGTTTTTCTTTGATTTTGGAGAGGTTTTCGCCTCCAAGCTCAATTCCCTCAAGATCTTGTTTTGAAAACTTTGGTTTTTTGACTGCCTGATTCTTGGATGAATCCACAAGATGATCCGCGTAGTAGTTTTGGATTCCGTCAGAATTTATTCTTTTGAAATGGATATCTGTATCAATTTTATTTTTGAATATTTTATTGGACATCCATCTCACAGCGGGAATACCGCCTATCCAAAACATGCTGGTGCCTGTTTCTTCGATGAATTTTTCTCTTGCCTCGTGCTTTCCGCCTTCTTTGGCGGCCATAATCGTTCTGCCTGTATTGTCAAATGCATCTTTTATAAAAAACGGCATCAATGAAGTCGGTGTATCCAAGCTTGATAAAGCTGTGTTTAAAAATACTGTCATTTCTTTCCTTTCAAAGATTTGAGGACTATAAGCCCCATAGCATATTCATCCATTGTTTTTGTCTTGTGCCGATTTCATTTCGTCGATTTAGGTTTTTCATTTTTGTCTCCTTTTTGTAATTTTTCACACTAAAAAAGCCCTTTGATACTATCAAAAGGCTTTTGCGATATATTGTCCGAAAATCAAATACGCGAAGTGTTTAAGCCCTTGATAGCCTTAAACAAATACGTCGTGTGTTTTGATTTTGTAGTTTTTTCATGAAATTTCTTACCTCAATTTGTATTAATAATAACATTTTTACTACAAATGTCAAGGTTAGATACGTGGGTAGTCAAAATAAAAAGGACAATAACTTACGTCATCGTCCTTTTTATGGTGATTGTTGTAGTCTTGGCAGCAAAGTTCTCTAAAAACCTGGAGGATGGTGAGGTAGAGTCACTCTGTAATTAGTTCCTATTTGGCAATTATGCAAATTAAACCCGCAAAAATGTGACTCATAGAAATTCATAAAATCATCTTGATGTAAAAAAGTACTGTATAAAAATACTCCTTTGTTAACAAAACATTTCTGTATAAAACCACCTACCCCAATTCTTAGCTTATCATTATAAATTTTCTCTAAAAAATCTTGAAAGATTTGGGATGTAAAAGTATTTTTATCTACCATGAAATTTGCAAATAATTCTACTCCTTTTTCTGAACCAAAAGAAAAATATTTTTTATTATATATGTCTATATCTTCTACAATCATCTTTATATTTTCATTTTCTATTTTAGGTTTCATAAAAAAAACTTTGAATTTTTTTTCAATACTACAATATCCAAAAATACAAATTTCGGTAATTGCTTTTTCCCGGAGATAAAAGCCAAAAGAACGAAAATAATTTAAAAATAATTCCGCCACTAAGTTAACTAAATCAACTATTGCTGGTGCATCATCTTTAATATCCATATTCATAGGCATAATATTTCTGCAACATATTTTCGCCATGCTATAAGTAAGCATAGCTATATTTACATTTCCCGAAAAAGCAAACCCAACCTCTCTATTAGTAAGTATAGGATAATCACTTAGAGGAAAATTGTATCTATAATCAAGCGTTAAAATTTTTATGGAATGTTCTGTTAATTTATTCAAATTCGGATTTAATTGAGAAACCAAACTATCAGCAACGCATAGCAAACCTGTTGAATTAGAATCAAATTTATCATTATTTTTATAAGAAATAGTTATTAATGTCACTAAAATTTTCTCTGTTTAAGTTAACTGTAAAATAATTTTACAACTAATTAAAATAAAAAGGACAATAACTTACGTCATCGTCCTTTTTATGGTGGAGGATAGGAGATTCGAACTCCTGACCCCCTGCGTGCAAAGCAGGTGCTCTACCAGCTGAGCTAATCCCCCACGGATTTGTATTAAATTTTCAATTTGCCAGCCGGTAGAGCTATATTCTCTACTTCGTAAAGCCTTGGCTTCACTGGGGCAGCTGATCAATCCCCCACGGGTCGTGTTTAATTTTCAAAAATATGGGCCATCCTGGACTCGAACCAGGGACCTCACCCTTATCAGGGGTGCGCTCTAGCCACCTGAGCTAATAGCCCTTACAGGAAGTGTTTCCCTGTGAGTATTTATAGTTTTATCATGGACATTTTCTTAAATCAAGTATTTTCCAAGAAAAAATAAAAACACAGAAACCACCCTCAAATCTACTCTATCAAAAGGAGTACATTCACCAAAAAATAGTAAATAATATCATTAGGAGAAGGTTGTGGTGAAAAAAGTTTTTCTTGCACTGATTTTAATATTTGCATTTGCCTCAAACGGTTTTTGTTCAACAGCCGTAAAAGCAGGCTTTGTCAATTACCAAGAATACGGCTCAAATCGAGCAGAATCAATAATAATTCTGCCCTTAGACAGCGATTATTTTTCATCTTATGTATCAACATACTCCTCCATCCTAAACAGAATGGGTTCAGATATTGTAAATTTGATGAACGAAACAACAAGCTTCAAGGCAATGCCGCTTGATGAATTTGCTTATAAAGTCGAGCGCAATCGTCTTGAACCTGAACTAAGACGAGTAATAACAGCTTATAAAACAAAAGGCATAATTGATTACAGAACCCTCGGAATCATCTGCAACGCAATGGGAGCCAAAGAAGTTATTTTGATAACGGGCGATTTCAACTCATTCAAATTTGCCATCAGCCCGCATCCTGCAAACTCTTTAGATGTTTTAGAACCTGCCATTATCAAGCCTGCATTCACAATCAATACAATGATTACACTCGTTGATCCTTTAGCGCAGCTGATTTTATGGCAAGAGACCTATTCCAAAAAATTCACCGTAGATACACCGCAAACAGATTTTGAACATAATGCCGTATCGCTTAAGTGCATGCAAAGATTTTCACAATCAACGGCAAGTAATGTAATTTTGAATGTAAATTCGATATTGGAGCCAACAGAACCTGTGACTTCAACTCAATCGGATACAATCAAAAGCAATCCTAATCTTAGCCCCAAGGACGGTGTCACGACCAAGGACGGTCACCTTATTTCTGCACCGAACAGGCTCGTCAAACCATTGAGGCTATTGAATCAAAGCAACTAATATTGTAGTATACTTGTCTTGTTAACTGACAAAAAGGGTTTGTATTATGTTATCAAATAAGTATTCTCTCAAAGAAGTTTTTGTGGTCAAAGGCGATTACAATGCCGATCTTTTGGAGCAAATAAATAACTTCTGCATAGAAAAAAACATCAAAACAGGCATGATAAATGCAATCGGAGCAGTGCAAAATATCCGCCTCGGGTATTTTGATCAAAATACAAAACAATACTCAACACTTGAAGATCTTTCAGAAAAAGGGCCTTTTGAGATAGTTCATTGCGGCGGAAATGTGTCATTAAAAGACGGAAAACCATTTTGCCACCTACATATTGTGGTTTCAGACAGAGAAGGGAAATGCTTTGGCGGGCACCTTATGCCGGGGGTAAAAGTCTTTGCTCTTGAGTTTGTCGTTCACTCATTTGACGGCGCGGAACTCGAAAGGGGCTTGGATGAAACCACACAATTACCGCTTTGGGTAGAATAATTTTAGTTAAAATCAAAACTCAAAAAATCCACGACTTTTCTTAAAATATTTTTCTTTGGCTTCTGTTGGGTAAGAGCCTCTTTATCAACAGGCTCAATCAAAAGATTCCTCGCTATGAATTTATCTATGGCATATTCACTTGTACTACTCTCAAGCATCACTCTGTGTATACCGTTGAACTTGTCTGTAACCTTTATTTTTGTACCCGGTAAAAATCCAAATTCAAGTATTCTGTTCAGAGTATCACCATGATCTTTCATTCCTTTTGAATAGTCTTTTATGATAACAGGGACATTTTTAGGAATACTCGATAGGGGGCTAAGTTGTGAATTCATAAGCATGGAGCCTCTTTTTCAAAATACACACCAATTGTACGGCAGGCCTAACATTTTGTCAACGAATTTATAATTTAGACAATTGTAAAATATCGGTATAAAATAAAAAATAACTTGTGCCACCAGCTCAGTGGGCATTGTGAGCAACCAGCTCGCAAAAGTATAGAGACAAAAGCTCTATCCGACTGAGGAAAAATCCCCAAACAACTTGTGCCCGTAGCTCAGTGGGCATTGCAAGCAACAGGCTTGCAAAAGTATAGAGATAAAAGCTCTATCCGACTGAGGAAAAATCCCCAAACAACTTGTGCCCGTAGCTCAGTCGGATAGAGCAACAGTTTCCGAAGCTGTAGGTCGGCGGTTCAACTCCGCCCGGGCACATTTATTTTTGCCTTATTTCATCTACAACTTTTTGCATAAGCAAAGACCAATCATCTTCTTCGTTTTGCTTTTTAAAGATTTTAACACTGTCATACCAAGGGGTTTTTTCTTCATCAAAAAACCATCTCCACTCAGAATCCTGATTGAGAAGCAAAAATGTCTTGACGCCCATAGAAGCTGCAAGGTTAAAAACGCCGTTATCGCTCGTCACAAAAAGATCAAGATTTGAAAGTGCGGCAGCCGTATCAGAAAAATCCCTAAAACCTGTGCCAAGGTCTATCATTTGGACATCTGCGGGAAGATTTTGGAGCTGTTCTGAGCCAAAACCTTTTTGGAAGGAATAAACTTTCACCCCGGAAAGCTGCGTCAACGGATAGAAAGTTTCAAGAGGAATATTCCGTCTTTCGTTGCCGTCTTTTGAACCTTGGAATGAGATTCCTATTTTAAGAGAATCGTGATTGAAGACTTTTTTCTTATATTCTTGCGCCTTGTTGGCATCTGCTTTGATATAGCCCTGAGTCGATGGGATATCGTCTTTTTTAATTTTGAGAATATGAGGCAAGCTCATCAAAGGCGTATGATAGTCGAATTTTATGGCCTCCAAAGGTGTATCCATCCCGACAATTTCGATATCAGAAGAATTTATTTTGAACAAATCCACAAGATCATTTTGCACTCTGAATATGATTTTTGAGACTAGGGGTTTGATTTGAGGTAAGTATCTGAAAAATTGTATCGAGTCGCCAAATCCTTGCTCATATTGAACCAAGAGAGTTTTGGTCGGGATTTTTTCGCCTTGCCATTTTGGTTTTTTTATTTGGGGATAATGAGTCGGACCGTTTTCTTTTTGGAATCTGTATTCGTAGTATTTCCATCCTTGTTCAAAATCACCCATTTTTATTTTGAGACATGCATAATCAAACCTGTCATCCATTGTTGGGCCAAGCTTAAATAGCTTATGGTAGCAGGCGATAGCTTGTTCATTTTTGCCAATACGAGGATAAACCAGTGCAAGATTTTTTATTCCGCACTTAAAATCTGGCATAAGCTCTGTACATTTTTCAAACATTGCGACTTGTTTTTCGATATTTTGGTATTTACCGATTTTTTCGTACAAATGCCCAAGCATATTATAAACAAGGCCATTAGAGCCGTTGAAATTTATATATTGCTCATAGTATTCGATGGCTTTTTGAGGATTTTGGATATTATAAACATAAATATCTCCAATAACCCTATATGCATCAAAAACTGACTGACTGATTTGCAAGGCCCTATCCAAAAGAAGCAAAGCTGAGTTGTAAGCACCTGTTGCGTAGACACATTTGCCAAGATTGTAGTACAGTTCTGCATTATCAGGGCTGTAATAAATGGCGGTGGAGTAGTGTTCGATGGCTTTTGGATATTGTTCATTTTCCTGATTGCTTTGAGCAAGTTCGCAAGAAATCTCGATAATACGATTTCTTACTCCGTTTATTTGGGTTTTCAAATCAGCTAACACCGTCTCATTTACCTTGTAAGAGGCGCTGATTTCTATATAAATTTTGTCGAAGTATTTGATAGCTTCTTGAAAATAAAAAAGAGCCTTGTCTTTTTCATCTTTAGAATAGTGCATCATTGCAAGATCATGATGCGTAATTGCGAGATATTTTATTCCGTCTAGATTAAGCTGGATAGAACTGCCTTGCATATTTCCCCCGAAAAACACTCTATGGATATTATATATTATTATTAAGTTTTAGTCTCAAAAAATAACAAATATAAACCTTAAGTATCATAAAAACAATAGAAAAACCGTCTCAGCAAAAAAGCTAAAAGCACCTGAAAGAGGGATTATAAGGCTATACTTTTGAGCATATCCTCAAGACCTAATTCCATGGAATAAAAAAACCTCGACAAAAATTATTCTAAGGCCTAGTGTAAAAAATCAAAAAATAAACTAATATATTTCAAGTAAGTGATATAGTTGCAGGGTATTAACATCGGGGTAGCGGCATTGGCTCGCATAATGATCTTGCATACTGTGTTCTTATGGTTTGATTGTAGGATACTCAAAAGTAGAATCGTCGACAAATACAGACTGGCTATCATATGGTAGTTGGTCTGTGTTTGTTTTTTGTACAAAAATCTTTACCAACTGTCAAAAAAGTTTTTTTACGATTTTTTATCCTCACAAATATTTACGAGGATTCATAAGTGATATCAGCAATTAGATACTCAGAGGCAAGAAATACAAGCTCTTTAGGCCAAAATAAACCACTTAGCCCCCACCATGCCAAAAACACGCAACCCTCCCAAAATTCTATAAGTTTTAAAGGTGGATTGGGAGAATTCGGGACATATTTTTTGGCTGATGCGGTAGCAATAATTATCGGCTGCGGAATAGTAGACGCGTGCGTTCACTCTATATTGAAAACAAAAGAAAAGAATGAAGCAAGAGAATTCGCCCTTGAAAAATTAAAACTCCAAAACAGCGATGATCTGAAAAAAATTGAACATCAGGCCCAAGAAGTTATAGAAGGTTTGAATGTATTTCAGGATAAAAGTACAAAAAAACTTACAAAAAAAATCAGACAAAGTTACAATAAAAACTTTAATACGGAATTATTCATAGACAAACAGAAAAAACCTAAAGAAAAAAATCTCAATCAAGTCGCCAAAGATATTATTCAATTGCAAGATTCTGTCAAATCAGTTTTTGTGAAATTAAACGACAAAGACAGCTATAGCGCGGTCGCCAGACCATTTTTAAAAACACTTAGAAAAGCCCAAAACAAACTCTATTAGAGTTTTATTTGGTCAAAATCGTTGCACCTTGAGCGTCAAGAGCAAAGGTTGTAAGTTCGGCTTTTACGCTGTATTTTTGCCATGTCATATTAATCACATCTTTGATTTTATCAATATTAGAATCCGACGTAATCACAAGAATACTCGGCCCTGCACCTGATAAGACAACGCCTAGAACATTATCAAAATTTTTCAACTCTTCCATAACTTCTTCTAATCCAGGTACAAATCTGACCCTATATGGCTGATGGAGTTTGTCTTGCAACGCCAGTTTCATAAGCTCGGTATCTTGCGTATGAATTGCATGAACAAGCATGGCCGCTCTTCTTATATTAAAAACTGCATCTTCTCTGTCAATTTTTTCAGGCAAAACAGAACGTGAAATATTTGTCGAAAGCTCAAAATCAGGCACGCAAAGGGTCAATTTCCACTCTTGTGGCCAATCAAGCTTACAATATTTGATGCTGGCATCTTCTTCCAAAGAGGCCACACAAAAACCGCCCAAAAAAGCAGGGGTGGTGTTATCAGGGTGCCCTTCAACTTCATTTGCAATAGACAAAAGTGCATCCAAATCAGCAGGTCTGCCCAAAAGCTCATTCGCTGCCATCAAAGCCCCTACAATAACAGAAGCACTGCTTCCAAGGCCTTTTGCAATCGGAATATTTGTATCAA